>JBAZWR010000012.1:0-35844 GCA_041660325.1 Thermodesulfovibrionales bacterium
TTGCTATTCCACTCCTCAAAGGCAAGCGAAACCCCGTTCTTAAAATCCATGCCCATCTTTGCCTGGTCGCCTGTCATAGGGCCTGCAATGCCGATTTTTATCGTATCCTTCTGCTTTGCCTGGCAGCCGAAAACAATTAGAGACAAAACCGCAAAAAATAAAAAAATCTTTTTCATAAGAGTACCCTCCTCATATTAACCGGCTGTGCGACAAATTTATGGGTAATTATATTTCACCATAGTTAAAGACATGACAAGGTTTAAATCCCCCTCTTGGGATAAGAGGGGGCAGGGGGAGTTACTTGAATGAAATAAAACGAAAATATTAAAGTAACCCCCTCAATCCCCCTTAATCCAAGGGGGAAGCTTTCATGCATTTAAGCTTTTGCGGATGAATTTACCCGTAAAATTGTCGTAGCCCTTATCAGCTTCAATTAACATAATATTTTTTCATCGATAACTGATAATTTCAAAATGCTTTTATTATCTCCATAAACCTTCCGGCATTCTCTTCAATATCGCCTTTCAATATCGCCGACACCACTGCGACCGCATCTACTCCTGTTTCAAGGACGGAATGAATATTTTCAAGATTGATGCCGCCGATTGCCACTACGGGAATGCTTACTTTATTTTTGATTTCTCCGAGCAGGACTGTCCCTCTCGGGCTTCCGACATCTTTTGTAGAGGTATGAAATACGGGCCCGAAGCCTAAATAGTCGGCGCCGGCTTGCTCGGCTTCAAGCGCCTGTTCGATGCAGTGTGTGGAGACGCCGATTATTTTTCCCTTGCCAAGGATTTTGCGGGCTTCTTTTACAGGCAGGTCATCCTGGCCGAGATGCACTCCGTCGGCGTCAACGGCAAGGGCGATATCCGAATAATCATTTACTATGAATACGGCATTGTGTTTCCCGGCAAGGTCTTTGAGTTTGATCGCTTCTTCATAGACCTTTCGTCTTGAAGCGTTCTTGTCCCTGTATTGCACCCAACCGACTCCCGCCCTTAATACTGCCTGCGTCATATCTAAAAAGGAGAGGCCGCCTGTATTATGATCGGTAATAAAACAGAGACCGCCGAAATACATAGGGTCACTTGTTTTCCTGGGCGCCGGTCCTCATTTTCTCCACAAAATTTGTATTGAAATTTCCGCTGATAAAGTCGGGGTGGTTTAAAACCTTTTTATGGAAGGGGATGGTAGTATGTACGCCTTCAATGATAAACCCGTCAAGGGCGCATTTCATTTTGGCAATCGCTTCCGTCCGGTCTTTGCCGTGAACGATAAGCTTTGCTATGAGAGAATCATATTGAGACGGGATGACATATCCCTGATAGATGGCCGTGTCTACTCTTACACCAGGGCCGCCGGGAAGAACAAGGAAGGTGATTTTACCGGGGCAGGGGACAAACCGTTCAGGGTCTTCGGCATTGATCCTGCACTCTATGGCATGGCCATAAGGTCGAATCTGATTTTGTCTTAACTCGAGCGGAAAACCTGCCGCAAGTTTTATCTGTTCTTTTATGATGTCAATCCCCGTAACCGCCTCCGTTACCGGATGTTCGACCTGTACGCGGGTGTTCACTT
Organism: Thermodesulfovibrionales bacterium; assembly: GCA_041660325.1. Taxonomy (GTDB): domain Bacteria; phylum Nitrospirota; class Thermodesulfovibrionia; order Thermodesulfovibrionales; family SM23-35; genus DYFC01. Next base: position 1,582 of record JBAZWR010000012.1, read on the forward strand.
CGATGAAATAGATGTTTCCCTTGCTGTCGACAATGAATTCAACGGTGCCGACATTTCTATATTTAAGGGCCCTCGCCGCTTTTACGCCGAGTTCGCCGATCCTCTTCTTGAACTTTTCCGTAGTAAGGAGAGGAGAGGGCGATTCCTCCAAAAGCTTCTGATGCCGTCTCTGTATAGAGCAGTCTCTTTCGCTCAGGTGGATCGTGTTCCCTTTATTGTCCGCCATGATCTGCACTTCGATATGCCGCATCTCGGGTATGTATTCTTCAATGTAGATCTCGCTGTTGGCGAAGGCTGTCAGGGCTTCTCTCTGCGCCATAAAGAACGCCTGCTCGATGTCCTTTTCTTCATGCACGATTTTCATGCCGTGACCGCCGCCGCCGGCAGACGCCTTGAGTACGATAGGGAAGCCCATTTTTTTGGCGATCTTAATAGCAGCTTCTTCATTAGGTACGGGACCGTCGCTGCCGGAGACTACCGGGACGCCCTTTCTCTTCATGGTCTGTCTCGCCTTGGCCTTGTCGCCGCCGATCCGTATGTTTTCCGGCGTAGGACCGATAAATGTTATGCCTGAAGTAGTGCATGCCTCTGCAAAATGAAAGTTCTCGGACAGGAAGCCGTAGCCCGGATGGATGGCGTCGGAGTCCGTTATTTCGGCAGAGCTCAAAAGCGCGGGTATATTCAGATAACTCTGGCCGGAAGGCGCGGGACCGATGCATACGGATTCATCCGCCAGCCTTACATGAAGAGAGTCCTTGTCCGCCTCGGAATAGACGGATACGGTTTTAATGCCGAGCTCTTTGCAGGCGCGAATAATGCGCACGGCAATCTCGCTGCGGTTGGCTATAAGTACTTTATTGAATAGTTTCATATTATTTGAATAATAAGAGTAGAGAGTGAAGCGATGATCCGAGAGTATCAATACCCTATATGCTCAAGGCCCTTTGCTCCGCACTCTACGCTTAAACAGGCTCCAAAAGAAACAGCGGTTCACCATACTCGACAGGCTGTCCGTTGTCAACGAGTATTTTCATGACGACACCGTCGATTTCACTTTCTATCTCGTTCATAAGCTTCATGGCTTCAACAATGCATAGAACCTGGCCTTTGGCCACCCGTGCTCCTATCTCTATAAAAGGGTTCGTCTCAGGCGTTGGAGACCTGTAAAAGGTACCTACAATCGGTGAAGTGACCGTCACAAGCCGCTGTGTTTCTTCCTCGGCCTCGGATGTCGCCGCTTTTTCCATGTGCATCGCAGGCTTATGTCCCGGCATATCAAGGGAGGTCAGCATTTTCTCCCTTTTTATCTTTACCTTGGTGCCGTCTTTTTCCACCTGGAGTTCGGTGATGTCGGTGTCCTTTAGAAGCTCGATGAGTTCCTTCAGGTCCTCAAGTTCCATCATTTCACCCTTTCTATGTATTCCGACGTCCTTGTGTCAACTTTAATGGTATCTCCCTCATTTAAATGAAAAGGCACTCTGACTACCGCCCCTGTCTCCAGTGTGGCGGGCTTGCCGCCTCCGGAGGCCGTATCTCCCTTAAATCCTGCAGGGGCCGTCTTTGCGATTACCAATTCAACAAAGGTCGGCAGTTCCACGCTTATCGGGGAGTCTTTATGATAGAGGACTTTAACCGTCATGTTTTCCTTCATAAAACTTCTCGAGTCGCCAAGAAGGGAAATAGCAAGCGGTATCTGCTCATATGTTTCCATATCCATGAAGAAATATTCATCACCCTGATTGTAGAGATACTGCATTGCTTTTTCTTCAAGCCCCGGCCTTTCCAGCTTCTCTCCGGACCTGAACGTCTCTTCAAGCACGGCGCCCGTCTTGAGGTTCTTCATCTTTGTCCTGACAATAGCCCCGCCCCTTCCCATCTTTACATGCTGAAAGTCTACGATCTCGCAAGGTTCGCCTTTAAACTCGACCTTGAGACCTTTCTTGAAATCACTTGTTGCGAACAATTCCCGTACCTCCTGTTAAGTTGTCTGATATTTTAGCATTTTCAGCAATTTTTTCCATCAACATCATTTTTATCATCAGCTTAAAATGAAAAATATACCGCAAAAATCTTCTTGACATTGATTTTTCATATATGTAACTCTACGTAGCCGATAATTTTTATTAAATTCAGGAGGGAAAGGGATGAAAAAAGGGTTATTATCTTCATGGGGGAAGGTTTTATTAATTACGCTCATTCTTGTTCTTGTTTCTGCCGGGTCTGTTTTTGCCGCAGGCTTTGCGCTTATCGAGCAGAGCATGAGCGGTCTGGGAAATGCATACTCGGGCGGCGCAGCAAGCGCGGAGGACGCTTCCACAATATTTTACAACCCGGCAGGCATGACGCTTCTTAACGGCCGGCAGTTAATACTCGGCACTCATATCATTATGCCTTCCGTGAAATTTCACAATGAAGGTTCAACGCTTGTAACGGGACAGGCCTTGTCCGGAGGCAACGGCGGAGACGGCGGCGTAACCAAGCCGGTCCCGAATCTCTATTACAGCAGAAAAGTCAGCGACAAATTTTTCGTCGGCATGGGCATAAACGCGCCTTTCGGACTTGCAACCGATTACAATAAAACCTGGGTCGGCCGTTACCACGCTGTCGAGTCTGACGTTATGACCGTCAACATCAATCCGTCCGTAGCTTATAAAATAAACGATCAGATAAGCGTCGGCGCAGGGTTGGATGTGCAATATTTGAAGGCTACCCTTTCAAATGCGGTTGACTTCGGCACTGCCGGCTATTCGCTGCATATCCCGGGATTATTGCCTCAGTCAAACGACGGTTTTGCCGAAATGGAAGGCGACAGTTGGGGAATAGGTTATAACTTCGGGCTGCTTTATGAATTGAACAAGAACACCCGCGCCGGCATCGCCTATCGTTCAAGAATAAAACAGAACCTTGAAGGCGACATCGATTTTTCACATGTTCCGGCCCCTTTCCAGAGCGTTTACAGGGACGGCGGGGTTAAAGCAGACCTTACATTGCCTGATAATCTCTCGATCAGTTTGTATCATAATATCAATACCCAGTGGGCGGTCATGGCGGATTTTACCTGGACAAACTGGAGTCTTTTTAAGAAATTGGCTGTAGAGTTTGACAACCCCGGCCAGAAAGACTCCGTAACCACCGAAAAATGGCAGGACAATTACAGGTACTCTCTCGGTGTGACCTATACCCCTTGCTGTAACTGGATTTTGAGAGCCGGAACGGCATACGATACTACGGCAGTTGAAAGCGCAAAATACCGCACCCCGCGCATCCCTGACGGAGACCGCATCTGGGCGGCTTTAGGCGCGGGTTACAGGCTGTCGGATATGGTTTCTTTCGATATCGGCTATGCGCATCTCTTTATCAACGACCCCGAGATCAACAAGAAGGCAACAGGAGAAGACCAGTTGAAAGGCGCTTTAAAAGGGTCCTTTGACGTCGCTATAGATATTGTGAGCGCACAGGTTACCTTGAGATTTTAGAGGTGAAAAGAGGAAAAAACGGGTAGGAGCATAGAATGCTTCTGCATCAGCAATTTATAAAGATCGCAAAGAGGTACGGCAATAAACTTGCGTTTATTGACCGTACCTCTGACAAGCGCATTACCTATTCAAAAGCACTCATTGCCTCGCTTATTCTTTCGGACAAAATAAAAAAACATGACGAAGGGTTTATCGGGATCATGGTCCCTACCTCTGCCGGGTGCGCCCTGACGTTCCTCGGAACTCTCATGAGCGGCAAGACGCCCGTTATGATCAACTATTCAACGGGCGCGGCAAACAATGCCATTTACGCTCGGAAGAAATGCAATTTCAAAACGATCATCACCTCCAGGGCGCTGCTTGAGAAGATCAACTGCCCTGTTGTGGAAGGGATGATTTTTATTGAAGATATAATGGAAGGGGTTTCAACGAGCGACAAATTAAAGGCCGCGCTCATATCAAAACTCCCGGCGCCCCTGCTTCTGAAAATGGTGCACGGCGGGCATGAAGACGACAACCTTGTTATTCTCTTTACAAGCGGCAGTGAAAAGTACCCTAAAGCCGTGCAACTGACCCACCGCAATATATCGTCGAATATCAGAAGTTTCAGCGCTATGCTCAATTTGTATGATAACGACATTATGCTTGCGAACCTGCCGTATTTCCATGTCTTCGGCCTGACCGTAAACCTCTGGACGCCGCTTTATTTCGGCATGACCATAGTGACCTATGCCAATCCGCTTGATTATAAAATGGTATGCACGGTGCTTAAAGAAGAAAAGCCGACTGTCATGGTCGGCACTCCGAGCTTTCTGTGGGGCTATCTGAGGAAATCAGAGGCCGGTGATTTTAAGAGCATACGCCTTATTGTAAGCGGGGCCGATAAGTGTCCCGATCTCCTCAGAAAAGAGTTCAGGGAAAAGCACGGCGTTACACTCTATGAAGGATACGGCGCCACTGAAACGTCTCCAGTTATCTCGCTCAATACGCCGGAACACAACAGACCGCCCAGTGTCGGGAAGGTGCTGCCGGATGTGCATGTAAAAATAGAAAACTATGAAACAGGCAAAGAATGCCGTCCGGGTGAGGTCGGCCGGATTCTGGTCAAGGGAGATATTGTAATGAAAGGATATCTCCACGACTTTGAAGAGACCTCCATGCGTATACGACACAGCTGGTACGACACCGGGGACATGGGATATATAGACAAGGACGGATTTCTCTGGCATTCGGGGAGACTTAAGAGATTTGTAAAGATCGGCGGCGAGATGGTCTCGCTGGTAAAGGTTGAAGACGTACTTCAGAAGCTTCTTCCGGGCGATGTCGCCTGTTCCGTGGTAGAGCTGCCGGATGCGCTGAAAGGCGTAAGGATCGTTGCGGCATTGACTCAAAAAATAGACGAGAAAAAGATATTAAAGCAGATGTCGGAGCAGCTTCCGAACATTTCCCTGCCGAAGAAGTTTGTCGTGATAAAGGAACTTCCAAAAATGGGAAGCGGCAAGATCGACTTCCGGACCGTAACGGATATGGTCCAATCCATGCTCCTCGAAAAAACAGGCTAACCCGGATTATTTACAAATTTTACTAATTCAACCGAGGATAGAGTATTTTCGCTCATTCTCGGTTGCTATTGCCATTTTTATAAGTAATCAGGACTAAATTATCTCAAGTTTTTTGGGAAGGCTTGTTAAGATTTTATAACCGTCAGGTTTTACCGCCACCATGTCTTCAATCCTCACTCCGCCCAGTTCCGGAATATATATCCCAGGTTCGATAGTGAAGATCATGTTCTCCCTGAGAATAACGCTTTTTGTCCATGTTATGCGCGGGGCCTCATGCACCTGAAGGCCTGTGCCGTGGCCTGTGCCGTGGCCGAAGTATTCGCTATATCCCGCATTTTTGATATAGTTCCTTGCAGCGCTGTCGATCTTTTTTGAGAGGATTCCCGGAGCGACGGAGGAAACAGCCTTTTTGTTTGCCTCTAAAACGATCTGATATATCTCTTTCTTCTTACCGGCATTCCGTCCGCCCTTCAGCAGGAAGGTCCTTGTCATATCGGAGAAATACCCATCAGCCTCTCCGCCCCAGTCGATGGTGACCAGATCACCTTCCTGAAATTTCTTTCCAGTTGTTTTTGCATGAGGCATCGCTGAATTCAATCCCGATGCAACAATAATATCAAAGGGGATTGACCTGCAGCCGTTCCTCTTCAGCCTGTCTTCAAGCCTTAATGCTATTGCCCTCTCTTCGGCACCTTTTTTTATATAGGGTTTGAGCTCAAGGAAAGCCTGTTCCGCGCGTCTTACAGCCTCTATAACGGCTTTAATCTCACGGGCATCCTTGATCTCCCGGATCTTCTCCACAAGCCCTTCGGTATCATTTATAACCGGGCCTGTCTTCGGCAGCTTTCTATAAAACATGTATGAAACCGACGACTCAAAACCGAGAAGCTTTATCGCCGTTTTCTTTGCAAGATTTTCGATGACCTCCATCCTGTTGCCTTTTTCTATGACAATGTCCCATCCGCAGACCTCCTGCTCTGCCTGTTTCTTATATCGGAAATCGGAGACAAAAAAGTTTTTGTCTTTTGTTATAAACAGAAACCCTGATGAGCCTGTAAACCCTGAAAGATAACGGACGTTGGTCATATCGGTAACAAGAAAGCCTTCAAGCCTTCTTCTCTTAAGGGCTTCTCTTACGGCAAAAAGACGACTTAAAGGATGGTCCATTGATGCGCCTCCCGGGATAAGATTTCCGTAAACAAATACAATAAACAAATTATGGCGAATAATTCAAATACCCGTTAACCCAAAAACTGCGTATGTTCAAAATAAATTTATTTAACTCGATGATATTATTTAAAAAGATAGTTCATGGTAATTGTAATAAATATTTTGGTAACACATCTATATAAGTACACTATTGTATCGAAAAATAAATTTATTTTGAACATACGCAGTTTCTATTACAGTTTAATTGCATTTTTCGGGCAAGGTTCGGAATATAGTTTATATGGTTTATGTTGATAAATATGAAGGTATTATGTATATTTTTTATGCGGAGATAATATAATGAAAGCGGCAAAAATAAAAACACATATCATATTCCCAGCCGAACTCCTTGACGCTATAGACAAAACGATAGGCGGGCGAAAACGCAGTAAGTTTATTGTCGAGGCTGCAAAGGAGAAGCTTGAGGAAATTAAATTTCAGCAGGCATTGGAAGTTGCGGCAGGCTGCTGGAAAGATGAAAATCATCTTGACCTTGAGAGCCGGAAAGATATAAGAAACTATCTGCAAAAACTAAGAAAGATTGCCGAGAAAAGGATAAAAAGATTTAATGAATGACATTCTCCTCGATTCCGATCTGATAATCTGGAGCGACTCGCCGAGGCGAGAATCCAGTCTTTTCAATGGGTTCTGGAGCCCTCGGTCAAGCCGGAGGATGACAAACTTTGAGTTTATGGACAGACACTAACTATTTCCTAAACATTTTTTACATTTGATATGTAGATATGATGAAAAAGCTTTATTTTAACTTCAAAATCCCCACTTTGAAATTAAGCCGCTTTCACTTTCTTGTGCTCCAGTTTTATCACAAGTCGCATATCGAGTGCCTCGGCGAACTTCTTGATCGTCTCTAAAGTCGCCTTGCTGAAGGCCCCTCGTTCAAGTCTGGAAATCACGCTCTGCTTTGTTCCAAGTCTGCGGGCAAGTTCTGCCTGGGACATCCCTGACTTTTCCCGTGCCTTTATCATGGCCTTCAAGACCTGAAACTCCGGATCGAGATCGTCCCATGCCTTTTTGAACTGCGGGTCCTTCATCTGCTCGACGATATATTCTTTCAGTGTCCTTCTTCTCATGGTTTACCTCCGTAACGTTCTATAAAATCCTTCATCCTTTTTTCTGCGGTCTCGATCTCCCTTTCAGGCGTCTTATCTGTCTTCTTCAGAAAACCGTGTAACAGGACAAACCGCTTACCGGTAATCGTGAAGTAGAGTATCCTGACATGTCCAAGTTGATCTTTTATCCTCAGCTCTCTTATTTTGCCTCTGATCTGTCGGGTATACGGCTCTTTGAGAAGCACGCCCTGTTCGGTCAAGAGGTCGATCAACCTCACAATCTTTGCGCGCGTACTAATCGGGAGATTGTTCATAAATTCCGCCATCGGCTCCTTACCGTTCCGGTCTATGTAAAATTCGACCTCCCAAGTCATAAGATCATTATAGCATATAAGTGATAATCCATGTAATATAAAAACCCCCTCACCCGTAACCTTTCAGTTACGGGTGGTTAAGATCCTCCCCTTTGCAAGGGGAGGTTGGAGGGGTTTTGATGAGATGTAATAACCCCTCCCCGGTATAACTTATTGAAAACAAAAGATTGCTTCGTCACTCCATTCCTCGCAATGACAGTTCCCCTGACTTTTTACGAGACCTTCAACTCCGGGTCTCAATTAAATAAGTCGGCAAGACTATGATGTTATTATAAAAAGGTTTATAATGATGAAAATGAGGAAATTAAAACAGAATTCATCCATATCTATAAATAACTCTTTTACAAGAGGTGAACCGTGAAACTTGGCGAGGCTTTAGTAAAAGAAGCATTAATAACCCGGCAGCAGTTGGAACAGGCGCTTAAGCGGCAGATACAGTTTGGCGGAAGGATCGGCACAAATATTGTGGAGCTGCGGTTCCTTGAAGAGCAGGAGCTGGCGAAATTTTTGAGCAAGTTCTTCAAGTCCCCTGCCGTCTCTATCAATATGATAAACTCAGTACCTGAAGATGTTATAAATTCCGTCAATGTTGATGTTGTTAATAAATACAAAATACTTCCTATCAAAAAAGACCGTAACAGACTCTATACCGCCATGCTTGATCCCAAAGATATAAAGGAAATCGATGATCTGCGTTTCATTACAGGATATGAAATCATACCCTATGTTATCACTGAATTGATGTTAGTCTATGCCCTTGAGAAATATTATGGGACCAAACGTGACGTCCGGTATATAAGCCTGAGCGACCGTTTTAATCCTGAGACAAAAGTTGAGGAGAGCTCGATTGAGAAAATAAAATTTTCATTTACGGAAGTGAAAGAGACTGAAGAGATAGCGGCAATACTCATAAACGAATCTTACAAAATAGCAAAAAGGGTGGCGCTTTTCTCCGTAAAAGGCGGTAATATTAAAGGCTGGAAATCAAGGGGGATCGACATTGAAAACTTTACCATGCAGGAAAAAGAACCATCCGTTCTGTTTGACGTCATAAGGACCAAGAACAATTATCGGGGGCCTGTTTTGAAGATAAAATGTAATGAGCCTTTGATAGAAATTCTTTCAGGCACACCCCAGGATACTCTAATCCTGCCGATTATTCTTAGAGACAAAGTAGTAGGGCTTTTGTATGTAGACAACGGACCGGCTTCCGTTCTTAACGCCAACGTAGGATTCCTGTCAATGCTTGCCTCCATGGCTGCCATTGCCTTTGAGATTATGATATTAAAAAAGAGGATACTGGACCTAAGCTTCCCTCTATAGCGCCTCATATAGTATGTAATCTATTACATACTATGTAACACAAAATTCTCATCTGTTTTTCAATAATGAACAAATTCAAAGAGTTACAAGGCGGCATAGTACTTGCTAAATAATGGCTACGGAATATTATGCAGAAAGAAATCTTTTGTAACCACCACAGGACAAGAAGCTTTAAAGGGGGGGGAATTATGAAGCAGATCTTATCGGCAATGTTGTTGTGCCTTTTTTTATTCAGCGGGTTGGCTACGGCCTATGACAGCGGGCATATATATATTAACGGCATCGTAAATTCCGTCTCGTCGGGTACCATCGCAATCTCGCATTTAACCTATAAAATCGATCAAAAATGCAAGGTGGTTATCCAGTATAAGGAGAGCGGTTCGTTCCATGAAAAACCCGGAAGGCTTTGGGATATCAATACCGGTGAAACGGTTACCGCAAAAGAAATAGGGGCTGTCATTTATGAAATCATAATTGAGGAGTGGAGAAGATGAAACAGATGGCACATATAAATAAAGCCGTATTATTGGGGATATGGGTCTTTCTTTTCGTTTCCTCGACTTTCATCTCTATCCATGAAGCCGATGCGGCAACTATGCAGGATTATTGCGTTGTCCCGCCGTTTGTCTCGCAGAGCGTTCCCCCGCTTGTCATGTTTGAGGTCGGTCGGGAGCATAAGCTTTACTATGAGGCCTACAACGACGCATCCGATTATGACGATGACGGCAGGCTTGATGTGGATTACAAGCATTCCATCGATTATTACGGCTATTTTGATTTTAATAAATGCTATACCTACAGTAGCTCGGGAACCGGCCAATTTACCCCTGTTTCTGTGACGACCAATAAGTTCTGCAGTTCCGGGCAGTGGAGCGGGAACGTTCTGAACTGGATTACAATGTCCAGAATGGACGTCCTGAGAAAGGTGCTCTATGGCGGCCACAGGGTTACCGACAGCAATGCCCAGACTGTTCTGGAAAGGGTCTACATACCGCAGGATGCGCATAGCTGGGGCAAGGAACTTACCGGTAGGCTCTGTTTTGACGGCACAACCTACACATACAACTGCTGGAGGGATTCGGACTGTGCTTCCGGCTCCACCTGCGTCGATAAATCGACGAACCTGGTTGGTATAACCGCTGCCGATGCTCCGAACGACTGTTCGTTTTTTGGCACAATTAGTAAAACAACCGCAACGAATACTGCGGCAAGTCAAAAAATATTGGTTGGACGATACTACCACGATGCAGGTGACAGCGATGACCTGCAATGCGGCATTGACCATGCGAATATCCTTAACTCATATGAACCGGCGAATCTTATCGACCATTTTGACAATGTACAGGATTTCAGCGATTCGAGATTAGACCCCGCTACAACCCATACGCCAGATATTGAACATTATAATATCATTGCAGTTGTGGAGTTTCAGTCGGATAAGAATGGAAACTGGCAGTTTTTTGTTGACGGCGATGACGGGGTTGAGTTGGAAATATTAACTGCTGACGGGACTGATAACAGCCTGGGGGTTGTAGCGTCAAGGTATGGTTGCCATGCATCATGCCCTGCGGGTGCCACTCCAACGAACAGTTGGTCCGGATGCACCAATCCTCCTGTGTCAACCCCCATAAACCTTGCCAACAATACCTATTACAGAATGGTTGTCAGACATTCCGAAAGAACAGGTTTTGATGGCGTGAAAGTATGGGTGAAAAGACCTGGCAATAGTACTACGTGGAATATTTTCCCTTTTAGAAGTAGTAGTTCAAGCGATAGGTTGACGACAAGGACCTGGAATATTGTCTCAGGAGCTGACTGTACTATCCAGGCCGACAAATTCATCGCAAAGGGGAGCCCTGTTATTGGTGTTGCAGGCAAACAGCACCTATTCTGTAATACAACCCTATCGGACGGCGGCACCCCTATCATGAGGAAGCTTGAAAACAAGTCGAACAGGATATGGGAGTGGGCTTCCAAGGAACGACCGGTCTGCGACACTACATTTGCTGACGGAAGCAGCGTCGGCACGCCAACTGATTACACTATAAGGGTAGAGGTGTGCAAATCTTCAGTAGGCCTTGAGCCGAACTGCAAGAATTACAGCGGCACATATAAACCTACGGGACTTCTTCAGAAATACGGTGAAGGTCAGCTCAATGACAAGGTCTGTTCAAAGGTCTTTACCAAGAAATGTAATACAGATACTGATTGCGCTATTGCGACCGAGGGTATGTGCATTGACAAGTCGCAGATGTATTTCGGACTTATGACGGATTCCTATACGAAAAACCTCAGCGGAGGCGTCCTGAGAAAGAACATCGGGAGCATTACGGACGAGACGAACCTGAATAACGGCATCTTCCAGACATCTGAAAACGTTACCGGCAATATCATCATGACCATGGACAGGCTTAAAACCGTGGGGTTCCGATACTCGGATTACTCGTATCAGGACCCAAGCGGTGGAAACTGCGGATGGATAACCGACAGGCCTTTGCAGGAGGGGGAGTGCCGTATGTGGGGCAATCCCATAGGGGAGATGATGTATGAGAGCCTTCGGTATTTTGCCGGAAAAGGCGCCCCGACACCTGCTTTCACCTATTCCGGGACGCAGGACTCCGGCCTCAACCTCTCCAAACCGGACTGGGGGTACAATAAGGGAAGCACGATATATCAGCCGTATCAATTATATCCTTCATGCGCGCGGCCGTTTATACTGGTCCTCAGCGATGTTAATACGAGTTACGACAATGACCAGCTGCCCGGCGCTTACAATAGTACATTTACCGAAGATGCGGCCACGCCGAAGCTTAATATTAATGTGTCAACGCTGGCAGATACCATCGGCACTACGGAAGCCATACCAGGCCACAACTGGTATATCGGCGAGAGCGGAAGCACAAACGACTTTATCTGCTCATCCAAAAATGTTTCGAGTCTCAGCACCGTGAAAGGGATGTGCCCGGAGGAGCCGACAAAGAAAGGGACGTATTATTCCGCTGCGGTAGCCTATTACGGCAGGACTTTGATGAATACGAATACCGCAAAGCCGAATGTTAATACATATTCAGTAGCGCTTTCCTCGCCGGTGGCCGACCTGAAGATAAAGGCCGGGAGTAATTACGTAACGATAGTGCCGATGGGTAAATCCGTAAGCGGATGTTTGGGTGTCTATGATGCCTGCGCTTCCCACTGTACATTTTCACAGGATGCAAGCGACAGGTTTGTAAGTAGCTGTACTTCAGGCGCCTTCTGCCCTTCGAACCAGATCGTAGATGTGTATGCAGACACCGTCAAATATGATTCGAGCAATAACGTAATCTATGCGAAATTCAGGATCAATTATGAGGACGTCGAACAGGGCGCCGATCACGACATGGATGATATCACGACGTATGAAATCTGCACACAGGCGGCTGTCGATGCCAACTATGGTTCATGTGCAGGAACACTTGGCACAAATATCCAGATAAATCTCACTGTTGAGTATGCTGCGGGCTGTATCGATCAGATTTCAGGCTTTGTCATTTCCGGCACAACGGAAGACGGGGTGTATCTGCCTGTCCGGGACAAAGACGTTTCTGCTGCTGACGGCGATACGCCTGCATCAATTGCCGACTTGCCTCTTACATGGAGCAAGATCTTTACAACTTCAGGAAATCCGACAGGGTTTCTGAAAAACCCCCTCTGGTTTGCTGCCAAGTGGGGCGGGTTTGATGATCTTGATGGAAGCGGAAAGCCTTTTACAGATTCCACCTGCGGGACGTCTTCTCCAAATGCAAAATGCGCTGAATGGGACAAAGACGGCGACGGGGTGCCTGACAACTATTTCCTCGTGGTCAACCCGTTAAAGCTTGAGGACCAGTTGAACAAGGCATTGTTAAGTATCCTCCGGCGCGCATCTTCAGGAACGGCGGCCTCGGTGCTGGCATCAGGTGAAGGCAGCGGCGCAAATATTGTGCAGGCCATATTCTATCCGAAAAGGTTGTTTAACAGCAAAGAAATTTCCTGGACAGGTTCGTTGGAGAACCTCTGGTATTATGTGGACCCGAGACTGGAATCAAGCTCGATAAGGGAAGACACGGTAGTTGATAAGAACCTTATCATAGATGAAGATAATATTGTGAACATGTATTTTGATCAGGCCGACCAAAAGACAAAGGCAGACCTTTTTGCAAGCGGCGCAGACGGCACTAAAGCCGCAACAAAGACAACTACGGTCCCTATCGAAGAATTGAAATTCCTGTGGGAGGCCGGCAGTCTTTTGCACAGCAGGAACCTGACCTCTTCTTCGAGGACAATCAAGACTTCACTGGACGGAACTACCTTGATAGACTTCAGCTCGGACAATACAACTGCAACTGCCCTGCAACCTCATCTTCAGGCGTCGAGTCTTGCAGACGCCAAAAATATCATTCAATATGTCCGGGGAGAGAGTGATATAGATACGACCCTTTACCGTGACCGCTCTGTAACGAATACGCAAACCCCTCCGTCAGGCACTTCACCCGTCACAACAACAGGCGTCTGGCGGCTTGGAGATATTGTAAGTTCTACGCCAAGGGTTGTCTCATGGATGAAACTGGGCAACTATCATGAAACTTACAAAGATACCACTTATCAGGCCTTCCTGAATTCCGATGCATATAAAAACAGAGGCAAGGTGATAGGTGGGACAGCATATGGAGACGGCATGGTATTTGCCGGAGCAAACGACGGGATGCTGCATGCCTTTTACCTCGGCGCATTTGAGGTAGCGACTGACAATACATCGACCCAGAAGGCTTCACTCAAAGATACCGCAAATATGGGAAAAGAGGCATGGACGTTTGTACCCAAGAATTCTCTGCCGTATCTCAAATACCTCATGGACAAGGACTACTGCCACCTTTATTATCTTGACGCAACGCCTGTTGTTTTTGACGCGAGCGTCGGAGATTCTTCGGTCACCGGCAGTTACTGGGATGCAACCAGGACCGTTGACTCCTGGAGGACAATCCTTATCGGCGGCATGAGATTGGGAGGGGCGTGTAAACCCTCTACCGGAACATTTGCGAATGGAGTAAAAACTCCGATAGCCAGTGAAGGATATTCATCTTATTTCGCCCTTGACATTACAAACCCGGCGAACCCTACTTTGCTATGGGAGTTTTCCCGTCCTGCTGATAATGATCTTGGTTTTTCAACGACAGGCCCGGCAATAGTCAGGATAAACGCAAGAGACGGCGGGTCAACCACGAGTTCCCCGAACAAAGAGAAAAACGGGAAATGGTTTGTGGTCTTTGCCTCGGGCCCGACAGGACCTATCAGCAATCTCCAGTTTAAAGGTTTCTCGGACCAGAACCTGAAACTGTTTGTACTCGACCTGAAAACAGGAGCGCTTTTGAGGACTATCGATACGGTAACTGAAATAGGAGGCACCGAGCTAACATATGCCTTTGGCGGGTCTCTCAATAACGCCAATATTGATTATGATCTCGACTATCAGGACGATGCGCTTTATTTCGGCTATACAACGGCCGAGGTAAAACCACCGACTGCCGATACAAAATGGACTAACGGCGGCGTTATCCGGCTCATTACACGGGAAGACCTCAATGGAACGGATGTCACTTCCACGGGAACCACAGCCTTGAATCCTGCCAACTGGAAATTGAGTTACTTAATGAAATCCATCGGATCCGTCACTTCATCTGTGTCTCATCTTGCTCACTATCCATCAAACACAAATGCCGTTCCGGACAAGGCCTGGCTGTACTTCGGTACGGGAAGATTTTCCTTCAGGGAGGATGACCCTTTGACGGAGCGCAAGATTTTCAGTGTCAAGGAAAATTGTCTGTCGACGATGGAAAACATAAAAACCCTGACCGATCCGGTATGCAGTAACAGCGATGCCGTTGTGTTGACGGACCTCGATAATGTGACAACTACGGTACCGTCTACAGAGGCTGATAAAGGCTGGTACATAAGGCTTATTGAAGATGATGGGTCGCTCGCCGGGGAGAGGGTCATAACCAACCCGCTTGCTTCAGCGATAGGCGCCGTATTTTTCACGACTTTTACGCCGAAACCGGATATCTGTCAATACGGAGGCTCAACGCATCTGTGGGGTGTAAAACACGATACAGGTGGTTCTTTAAAGAACTCTTTTAAAGGAAAGGGCATATTGCAGGTATCAACGGGAGTTATTGAAGAGGTTAATCTGAGGACCAGTTTCACTGAAAAAATTGCAACCAACGAAACCGTAGGGAGGAGAACCGGCTCTATGGATGGGGTGCCTCCTACGGAACAGGGGTTGTCAATAGTAACGCCGCCCAAACCTACAAAAAAGGTGCTGCATATACGGGAAAGGTAAAGGGATAAAAAATAGTGTTTGTTTATAAAGTACTCAATAAACTCAGAAGACTGTCATTCCCACAAGTGAAACGCGTCGGGAATCTTTCCTGGAAGTCAACGGAAAGATTCCCGACAAGCCGGAATGACAAACTAACGGCGGGAAGATTGCATTTATAAACAGACTCTAAATATATATCATCATGAAATACGGTGCTTTGAATAGACGCGACGGAAATAAGAACGTAGTCAATGACAAAGGTGTAACATTGATTGAGCTCATTATTGTCGTCTCGGTCATAATTATTATTATCGTGGCCCTTGGATTTTCGTTCGAAGGCTGGATAGGCAAATACAGGGTTGAGAGTCAGGTCAAGGAAATGTACTCCGATTTCATGTATGCGCGGGCAAAGGCCATGGAAAGGGGCCGGGTGCATTTCATTACCGGCACTGCCACTACTTATACAATGTACGAGGACACCAACCCTGGTCCCGACGGGAATGGGGCACTGGAACCCGGTGTAAATTGTATTATCCCACCTGCCGGCAATGATTGTCTGCTACCCACATTTCCCAAAACGGTCACATATCAGATAGACTGGACCGGCACTGGCGCCCGGATAGATTTTAATAAAAACGGTACGATAGGACAGCCTGGAAGCATTTTTCTGACCACAACCAACGACGCCGATTATGATTGCCTTAACATATCAGCAATCAAGGTTTATATGGGAAAAAAGAATGGAACAAATTGTGAATCTAAATAAACGGGGCATGAGCCTTGTAGAGGTAATGATTGCGCTTGTAGTGATGCTTCTGGTTTTCTTTGCACTCATGCAGACTGCACTTGTAGGCATTGATTCTAACATGCTGAATTCCCTGAGAAGCGAAGCCGTGAATGTGGCTGAGATACGGATGAACGAGGTGAGGAATACTCCTTTTACAGCCATAGACGCGGATGGCGGTTCGCCTGCGACTACTTTTGATAGTGCTACTTGTACAAGTGGCTGTAATGATTGTCCATCTGGATTTTCAACAGGAGAGTGCAGATGCAGGAATGTAAAAAGTATTTCAAGTTTTCATTTTTGCACAAACGTGGCCTGCACCGAGATAGGCGGTGACGGAATCTGTGCAACGGATAATGCGGGAGGAGACAATAAGCAGGTGACGGTTTCAGTCGGATGGAAATGGAAGGGAAACGATTACACACACTTTATTACAACAATCAAAACAAGATAATGATGAAGAGAGAAGACGGATTTACTTTAGTCGAGCTGATGATAACCATGGTAGTGTTCGTTCTTTTTATGAGCGCCGCCTCAACCGTGTTTACCGGCCTGTTGACTCAATTCAAACAGCAGAGCAAGCAGGCGGAAACAAATATAGAGGGCATAGTAGGGCTTGAAATCCTGCGGCAGGATATCGAGGGCGCAGGATACGGGTTGGCGTGGAACGGGCTTATCGCTTATAGCGAAGTTACCGCAAACCCGTTCAGCCTGAATGATGCTCCTTCAGGCGTGCCGAAGGCCATTGTAAGCAAGAACAGCGCAACCTCCGCCGATTATCTGGTAATAAGATCAGTGACTGTAGCGAGGAACGCCGCATCAGACAAATGGACCACGTTGGGTTCGGCATCGCCATATGTGAGGACATGGACGACGGCCGGTGAGACCAATCCTGTGAGTGAAAACCTGCAGTCTACAGACAGAGTGATCGTTATTTCTCCTATGGGGACAAGCAGCAATCCGAGGGAACTGATCGTTGATGGTTCGGCATTTTCTACAACATTTAGCGGAGTAACTGCATCGTCGTGGAGGCCGACCCCTTCTGCTGTTGAGGAGACTCGTGTGGTCTATGGTATTGCTCCCGGTTCTACTAATCTGCGGATGCCGTTCAACAGAGCGGATTATTTTATCAGTACGACTAATGAATTGGGCAATAACATCGTCCCAAAGAGATGCGCGCCCAATACAGGAGTGCTCGTTAAAGCTACGGTTAATCACAGCAACGGAACTTTTACCTATCTCCCATTGCTTGACTGTGTTGCCGATATGCAGGTGATATACGGCCTGGACAGGGATGCCGACGGTGACTTTGAACCGGATGTTTCCGGCAGCACCGACGGATACAATGATGACCTTACGGGATCGACATGGACCGCCCAGATAATACATGAACAGGTGAAACAGGTCAGGGTTTATATCCTTGCACATGAAGGACAAAAAGACATAACATTTATCTATCCCACATCAACGGTAAGTCTCGGAGGAGATGTCGCTGGAGGTCTGGGGAGTACATTTAACCTTGCATCAGCAATCGGAGACCCTGAATATAAACACTACAGGTGGAAATTGTATACGATAGTTGTTACACCGAATAATCTGGAGTAGAAACAATATGACTATAAAAAACATTCAATATAGAGGTGAAAAACCCTGGATACGGACCTCAGTCCGCAATGAAAAGGGTATTGCCCTTGTTATGGTATTAATACTGGCGGCGATTGCCCTTTTGATCATGGCGGCCCTGCTGTATATGATAACGTCTTCAACGCAGATATCCGGCATGCAGAAGAGATACAAGACCGCGCTTGACGCCGGCTTTGGCGGGGCAAATATTGCCTATCAGTTTATTGCATTCAGAGGAGATCTGACCGACACCTCATCTTTCCAAACTCTTCTGTCTTCCATTAACCCTGTAATTACAACGCCGAGTGGTTGCGCCGGTACTGATGACTCAGGCACGAATTATACAGGTTTGTCTGCGAAACTGATGACACCTACCTTTCGGAATGGAGTTCGCATATGGTCAGCGGATTGCGATAGTTCAATGTCAATTATTCCAGGAACAACAACTTCTTATGACATGAGGTACGAATTACCCGGCAACCCCACTAACTACACGGTTTATGCAAAAATAGTTGATACGGTTGAGGGCAATTCCCCCGCTGATAAAGGGTTGGGCGGAGAAGGCGTGGTCGTCTCGGGAGGAGGCGTGGTTACCGTAATGAAAATGCCGTATCTTTATACGATAGAGATGGATGCGCAGGCTGTAACGAATCCGTCTGAAAGGGCAAAATTATCTATACTGTATCAATATTAGAATAATGCCACTGTATAAATATTTATCATTAATAATTCTCTTATTCCTTGTCTCCTGCTCTTCGGAAAAGCCTCCGGAAGTGAGCGGGCAAAAACCTGTCGGGCCTGCCGTTACTGAGGGGCCCGCTTATACTCTGAAGATCACGCCTATTAACGCCTACCGCAATACGCCGGTTTATCTACTCCCGCAAGGCTTTGATTTATCAAATGCAAAGATAGAATGGCTTGTAAACGGAAGTCCGGTTGAGAGCCCGAAGCCGGGACAATTTAATGCTTCGGAAGTAAGGAAAGGCGATACGGTCCAGGCAAAGGCAACAATACAGGGCAAGGAGGTTTTTTCCAATTCCATCCGGATAATAAATTCATCTCCTGAAATAGCGAAGGTAAAAATCCTTCCGGACGCTGCCCAACCCGGCGACACCCTGAGCGTTGATGTCGAAGGTAAGGATGCGGATGAAGATACGGTTTCTTTTACTTATGAATGGACAAGGAACGGAGAGCCGGCAGGAAACGGCCGGCAGATTGAAGGGCAATTACGGAGAGGAGACAAAATTACGCTGACAATTGTCCCATCCGATGGAGAGGAAACAGGCCGCCCGATAATAGTGCGAAGGGAAATAAAGAATATCCCGCCCTCGATCCTCGATAACAAGAAATTCAGTTTTGACGGAAAAGTATATACGTTCCAGGTCACGGCCAATGACCCCGACGGCGATACCCTGACCTATTCCCTCCAGTCTGCGCCCAAGGGTATGACTATTAATCAGTCAACCGGCCTTGTTTACTGGAATGTCCCGGCAGAGTTTAAAGGCAAAGCCCCCTTTATGGTGTCGGTTTCAGACAGCCAGGGCGGGGAATCCAAAAAAAGCTTTACCCTCGAAATCAAACAACGCTAACGACAGAGCATTAAGGATTAGAGATTCAGGATAAAATTCAGCGCCCCGCCTACGAGCAACGCAAAAGGTATAATTAAAGCCATCATCAAGGCTGCGGTCTTCATGCCGCGTTCTTTTATAATCATAAAGAAATTCGCCAGACACGGCACGAAGAGGGTCAGAGTCACGAGGCTTATGATAACCTGGTTCTCATTTAGCAGGCCGTGCCTTGCAAGGTCGAACATGCCTGCAGCGCCGTAATCCCTTCTGAGGAATCCGAGGAGGAACGCCTCCGTTGTCTTTGCAGGCAGTCCGAGGAAATTTACTATGACCGGCGACGCCAGGGCCTCAAGCCTGCCGAGCACCTGCATCCTGTCGAGCGCGAACAGAATCAGGGTGCCGATGACAAAGAGGGGAACGGCCTCTTTCAGGTACCACTCGATCCTGCCGAGGGTTTTCATTAATATGTTCCCCATGGCAGGAACCCTGAGCGGCGGAAGCTCCATGAAAAAATCCGGCCTTTCACCGGGGACGAGCTTTGAGGCAAGATACCCGGTCAGTATCAGGACAAGGGTGATGCAGCCGGACCACCACAAGGCCGCCCGCACGGACATAAGCCCGAGCATTCCGAATACCACGCCAAGCTGCGCGGAACACGGGATTGCAAGCGCTATTAAAAAGGTTGCGATGATCTTTTCTCTTTTTGTTTCAAGTATCCTTGTTGACATCGCAGCCATGGTCCCGCATCCGAGGCCGAGGATCATCGGCAGTATCGCCTTGCCGTTCAATCCAATGTATCTGAAGGCCCTGTCTGATACGACGGCGAGCCTCGGCAGATAGCCGCTGTCTTCAAGAAAGCCGAAGGCGATAAAGAAGGTTGTCGTGATCGGCAGTATGATACCCACGGCATAGGTCAAAGCCATAGTGAAAATACCGTATTGGCCTATCAGCATTTCCTGGAAGAGTCCTGCAGGAATAAGGAACGTTACGGCTTTCCGGATCGCCGGATCAAGGTACCTCCCGAAGATGACATTCTGGAAAAAATCCACGAGAACGCCTGCACCGAATTTCCCTACAAATAGATAAAAACCTGCAACGGCAAGCAGCAATATCGGAATTCCGAAAACCGGATGCATTGTCCAACGGGTGAGACTTTGAATGACGGCCCCTGTTCGGGTGCTGCTCTGCTTCTGGACTTTGGCTACGAGCTCTTCCGCAAACCTGATGCGGGTATTGCTTATTACATACGAGACCGGCTCCTTTAATCGGGAATAGGCTTCATCTCTCAAGTCCTCGATCTTTTTTATATTCCCGGCGCCGAGGTTTGTCACAAGCCAGTCTTTCAGGCTCTCGTCACCCGCGAGGACCATCAGTGCGATGGACCGCCCGGAGATATTGGCCTCGGGAAGTATATCGGAAATCCTGGCCGCATACTCCTCGATCACGGGATGATATTTCATTTCAAGCGAGGGGAACCGGGGCTTTAAAATAGTTTCTTTTAAACGGGATATGCCTTTCCTCTGCGGCGCAACAGTGCCTATAACTTCGACGTTCAGGATGGCGCCCAGTTCCCTGTAGTCTATTTCGATGCCCCTTGCCTTTGCCTCGTCCTCCATGTTCAGATCGAGTATGCAGGGAAGCTCCATCTCTGCAAGCTGGACCAGCAGCATGAGCGTCCTTTTCAGGTTTTTGGCGTCGGCAACAAGAACAACGGCCTCCAACCTTTCTTTCAGGAGGATGTCGCGCGTGACCTTTTCGTCCTCGCTCATGGGAGTGAGGTTGTTGACGCCGGGGGAATCGATCAAGGAAAACCGTCTGTCTCCGATAGAGATATTCCCGTATGACACTTCGACGGTTGTTCCGGGATAGTTTGAAACGGTCACATATTTGCCTGTGAGCAGTCCGAAGATCACGCTTTTGCCGACGTTCGGATTTCCGATGAGGATTACCTTCTCATAAGCCTGCCCCCGCTGTCGTCTTTGACGGCGTCTTTTTGCGCCTTCTTTTATTTCTTTTTCTTCCGGCATTTTCTGCATAAACCTCTAATCTCCAGCGTGTGGCTCTTCCCCTGAAACCCCTGTTTTATACAGATGGATTCCTGCAGTCTCTCAAGTTCCTCGGAATAGAATTCAAGGACTTTTCCGCATTGAAGGCATAGCATATGGTCGTGATGCTTATGGCCGAACGTGGATTCATAAACGGAGCCGCGGTCCGTCTTCCGGACCCTCTCTATCAGACCGCATTCGTGCAGCAGGTTCAGCGTCCTGTATACGGACGCCCTGGAGGCCTTCAGGCCCGTCCCCCGCATCAGAACGTAGAGAGACTCCGGGTCAAAATGCCCGCTGCCGTCAAAGATTTTCTGAAGGATCACGGCGCGTTCCTTTGTCATGCGCCGGCCCCTGTCCCTGAGAAAACTGCCGAATAGATTCTTCCCCGGAGATTTGTCTTTCATTTTTTAGCGTCGTTTGTTATTGATACTGAGTCTCAATAACAATTATAGCATTAGTCCGGCGCTTGTGTAAATAAAAAAAAGGTGGTGAAGCGTTTCACCACCTTTCAAGAGCGTTATCGGATGAATAATTATTTTACCGCATTCTTTAAAGCGCTGCCGGCCGCGAACTTCGGGACTTTTCTTGCCGCGATTTTAATTTTTGCTCCCGTCCTCGGGTTCCTTCCGACCCTGGCTTTCCTCTTGCCTGTGGAAAATGTTCCGAAACCGACAAGAGTAAGTTTGACCCCCTTTTTCAAAGACTTGGTAACCGTGTCAATAAATGAAGCGAGTGTTTTTCCGGCTGCAGCCTTTGAAATGTCCGCATCTTTTGCCATCTTTTCGATAAGCTCGGCTTTTGTCATAAGACCTCCTTAAAATTTACTTGCTATCATTATACAGTATTTTGCAAAACACTTAAAGGGTGTTTAACAGGCTGGACGCGGGTTTTACATTTTTCCGGGTTTTATGCTATGGTTAATTTTCAGGAAATAAGGTTTTTTCCCCCCTTAATAAATTTCATATAATGGAGGATTGCAAATGCTGAAAAAGATCGTCCTTGCGTATTCCGGAGGTCTCGACACCTCCGTGGCGATAAAGTGGCTGAAAGAGAAATACAGGGCGAAGATCATCGCTTTCTGCGCGGACCTCGGCCAGGGCGAAGACCTTGAAGAAGTAAAGAAGAAAGCGATAAAGACCGGCGCTTCAAAGGTCTATGTGGAAGACCTGCGTGAAGTCTTTGTGAAAGACTATATCTTCCCAATGCTCAGGGCGAATGCCGTGTATGAAGGGTCCTATCTCCTCGGCACTTCAATCGCAAGGCCGCTGATCGCGAAGAAGCAGATCGAGATCGCGCAGAAAGAAAACGCCGAAGCGGTCGCCCACGGCGCAACAGGCAAAGGCAATGACCAGGTGCGGTTTGAACTCACCTATTATGCGCTCAAGCCCGATATAAAGGTCATAGCGCCCTGGAGGGAATGGCCCTTTGATTCGAGGAAATCTCTGATCGAATACTCTGAAAGGCATCACATTCCGGTCACGGCCACAAAGGAGAAACCTTACAGCTTAGACAGGAACCTGCTGCACATCAGTTATGAAGGAGGCATTCTCGAAGACCCCTGGAGCGAGCCGCCTGCCGACATGTACACGATGATTACGCCTCCGGAGAAGGCGCCTGATAAACCGTTATATATTGAAATCTCCTATGAAAAAGGCAATCCTGTCGCGATTAATAACAAGCGCTTTTCACCGGGAAAGCTGCTATACATACTGAACGCCCTTGCCGGCGAGAACGGAATCGGCAGAGTCGATATCGTAGAAAACAGATATGTCGGCATCAAATCAAGGGGCGTTTATGAAACCCCGGGCGGCACGGTTTTACATCTGGCCCACAGGGCGATTGAATCGCTTACATTAGACCGGGAAGTAATGCACCTGAAGGATTCGCTCATAACACGTTATGCGGAACTCGTATATTATGGGTACTGGTTTTCTCCGGAGCGGCTGGCCCTCCAGCATATGATAGACGATATTCAGAAAGACGTCACCGGGACGGCAAGGCTCAAGCTCTATAAGGGCAATTGCTATGTGGCGGGAAGAAAGTCACCCCGATCGCTTTATAATCCCGAGCTTGCAACATTCGAGAAAGAGGAAGTATACAACCAGAAGGATGCGGAGGGGTTCATTAAGATTAATGCGCTGAGGTTGAAGCTGGGGAAAATGAGATAGCCCATGAGTCGCATAATGAAAGGCAGACATGATAAAAAACCATTTAGAACGCGACAAAAGGTAATCCATATACACCTGACGGCACTTTTAAGATGATGTATCTTTTAGATAAATGCATATCAAACAGTGTTAATAGTGCATTAAGGAGTCGCCTAAAAGCTTTTTTATCATGTCAGCCTTTCAAATTTTAAATTGACATTTTGATTAATGAACTCGGATATTAAGTATTGGATTGCATTATCCATGGCGCCGGAAGTCGGTCCTATTAGGGCGAGGAAACTCCTTTCCGTTTTCAAAACGCCGGAAAGGGTTTTAAGCGCGGAGGCTGGTGAATTAGTCAATCAGGCCGGGATGAGCGCAAATCTCGCAAAAAAGATCAGTGAGTTTTCATTATGGAATATTGCCGATAAATACGTGGCGGACCTCGAGAAGCATGATATAAAAGCTGTCTGTCTCAATGACCCTTTATATCCTGAAATGCTCAGGGAGACAATGGATGCGCCGGTTGTGGTATATATGAAGGGAGACCTTCAGCCGCAGGACAAATTCGCCGTCGCCGTTGTCGGATCGCGTAAAATGACCTATTACGGCGCGTCGACGGCGGAGCAAATTTCCGGAGAGCTGGCGTCTATGGGTTTGACCGTTGTCAGCGGCATGGCAAGGGGAATCGATTCACAGGCGCATAAAGGCGCTCTGAAAGCCGGTGGAAGGACGATAGCGGTCCTCGGATCGGGACTTGATAAGCCTTATCCGCCTGAAAATAATATGCTTATGCAGAAAATATCCGAATCAGGTTGTGCAATAAGCGAATTCCCTCCGGGCACTCCCCCTGACAGGGAAAACTTCCCCAGACGCAACAGACTGATAAGCGGCCTTTCTCTCGGGGTCCTTGTAATCGAGGCGACTTTGGAGAGCGGCGCATTGATAACCGCGCGGTATGCGACGGATTACGGGAGGGATGTTTTTGCGGTGCCGGGAAACGTGACCTCCGAAAATTCCGAAGGCGCCAATGCTTTGATACGGGAAGGCGCGGCACTTGTGCGGAATGCCGAAGACATACTGGAGGAGCTTGCGCCGGTATTGAAGGGCTTTATAAAATCACGGAATAAAGTAAAGATTGAAGTAAATGATGACGAAAAGATATTATGTAACCTGCTTTCCAGCGAGCCGAAGCAGATAGATCTGCTTTCGCGCGAGAGCGGGTGGCCGTCGTCAAAAGCGCTCGGTACCCTTCTTGGACTGGAGCTGAAAGGCGTCGTAAAACAAATTACAGGAAAGAGGTTTTATCTGGCATGAGGAATCTTGTAATCGTAGAATCGCCGGCAAAGGCGAAGACGATCAATAAAATTTTGGGGAAAGAATTTACCGTCAAGGCATCGGTCGGTCATATAAAAGACCTTCCCGAGAAAGACCTTGGGGTCAATATCGAAAACAATTTCGAGCCTCAGTATGTCGTTATTCCGGGCAAGGAAAAAATTATCAGGGAACTTAAAAAGGCGGCGAAAGAAGCTGACAAGGTATTCCTTGCCCCTGACCCGGACAGGGAAGGCGAGGCCATAGCATGGCACATCGCCTTTGAAATAGCCGGGAAAAAGACCGGGCCGGACAATGAGAAGATCTACCGGATTGTCTTTAATGAGATCACCGAACGGGCCGTCCGTGAAGCAATCAAGAAACCTGAAAAGATCGATATGAACAAGGTAGACGCCCAGCAGGCGAGAAGGGTGCTCGACAGGCTTGTGGGTTACGGACTCAGCCCTCTGCTCTGGAAAAAGATACGCAGGGGCCTCAGCGCCGGAAGGGTGCAGTCGGTTGCTGTCAGGCTGATCGTGGATAGAGAGCGCGAGATCAGCGCCTTTAACTCCGAGGAATACTGGAGCATCAACGCGGAGTTCGAGGGATCTACCCCCCCTGCGTTTTGGGCAAAGCTCTCCAAAATACAACAAAAAGCGGAGAGCGAACAGCAGAAATTCCTTATACAAAACGGGCAGGCGGCGGACCGGATAGTAGCCAACTTAAAGGAGCAGGGCTTCACCCTCGGCAGGATTGAACGCAAGCACAGGAAGAGGATGCCTTACCCCCCTTTCATTACAAGTACTCTCCAGCAGGAAGCCGCGCGGAAACTGAGGTTCACGGCAAAAAAGACGATGATGTTCGCCCAGCAGCTATATGAAGGCATAGAGCTTGGGGCGGAAGGTTCGGTCGGACTTATCACATATATGAGGACGGATTCCCCCCGTATCGCGCCCGAGGCCCTGGAGTGGGCAAGACAGTTCATCGTGAACGCATACGGCAAAGATTATATCCCGGAAAAACCGCCTTTTTATAAAAGCAAGGCTTCCGCGCAGGAGGCCCATGAGGCGATCAGGCCGACCTATACCGACAAAAAACCGGAAACGGTAAAGCCCTTTCTTTCTAAAGAGCAGTACGGCCTGTATTTGCTTATATGGAACCGTTTCATAGCGAGCCAGATGTCCCCCGCCCAGCTTGATCAGACAACGTTTATTGTTGAAGACGATAAGAAATCCTGTGAATTCAGGGCCACCGGGACCATTATCCGTTTCGACGGTTTCATGGCCCTTTATACCGAAGGCAAAGACGAGCTTGAGGAGGAAGAAGGCTTTACCCTGCCCGGCCTTAAGGAAGGCGAAACGCTCAGGCTTCTCAGCCTCCAGCCGAAACAGCATTTTACCCAGCCGCCTCCGCGTTATACCGAGGCCACACTGGTAAAGGCCCTCGAAGAAAAGGGCATCGGCAGGCCGAGCACTTATGCGGCCATACTCTCCACCATTCAGGACAGAAAATATGTGCAGAGGATTGAAGGCAGGTTTTCTCCTACGGAACTCGGCATGATCGTGAACGACTATCTTGTTGAAAAGTTCGCGGAACTGCTCGATTTCAATTTTACCGCGAAAATGGAGAATGAGCTTGACAGCATAGAAGAAGGCAAGATGAAGTGGGTGAAAGTTATCAGTGATTTTTTTAAACCTTTCAAAAGTCATCTGGGAGACGCCGTAAAGGCCACTGACGATGTAAAACCCAAAGATATTCCTACCGAGATTATGTGCGAGAAATGCGGTCTTCCCATGGTTATCCGATGGGGCAGACATGGAAGATTTCTTGCCTGCACAGGATTCCCCAAGTGTAAAAACACCAGGCCGCTTACCGAAAACGGCGAGAACGGTCAGGCCGTGGAACAGAATGTGCAACAGACCGATGAGAAATGCGAGAAATGCGGTTCTCCTATGGTTATAAAGACGGGCAGGTACGGGAAGTTCCTC
Source organism: Thermodesulfovibrionales bacterium (assembly GCA_041660325.1). GTDB lineage: Bacteria > Nitrospirota > Thermodesulfovibrionia > Thermodesulfovibrionales > SM23-35 > DYFC01. The sequence continues at coordinate 28,402 of JBAZWR010000012.1, forward strand.
GCCTGTTCAAAGTACCCTGAATGTAAAAGCGCACGGCCTCTGTCCACGGGAATAAAGTGCCCTGCCGACGGCGGAGATATTGTAGAAAGGCGATCCAAAAGGGGGAAACTGTTCTGGAGTTGCAGCAACTATCCGAAATGCAAATTCGCTTCATGGTATAGACCCGTGCATAGACAATGTCCGAAATGCGGCGCGGATTTCCTCTATGAAAAACGTAACAAGGCCGGAGACGTCACACTGTTCTGCCATAAAAAAGAATGCGGGCATAAAGAGATTGTTACAACAACGGAAGAGACAACGGACACAGATTAAAATTATCTTAAAATATGTTTCCTCTTATCATAGGCATTGCCGGGGCTTACAGCGGCGCAGGCAAGACTACCGTTGCCTGCGAAATCCTTAAACGCTTCAAAGGCTGGGGCGCTATTAAATACACCAAAACCTCTCTGTACTCCTCCATCACAGGCGACCTTGAAATCCTCCTTGAAGAGGGAAAAGACACAAGGAAAATGATGGATGCCGGCGCTGAACAAGTCCTTTGGGTGCAGGCGCCTTCCGATGAACTTGAAAAGGTCATTCCTCAGGCAGTCGAAATGCTTTCACATCTGGCCGGCATTATTATTGAGGGCAACAGCGCAGTCAATGCCGTAAAATCCGATATAGCGCTATTTGTTTCCGGAAGCCCGGACCTGTTCAAAAACGACGCCGGACAGTTTCTCGATACGGCGGATATTGTCCTGTCGGACCCGAAATTTCCGCAGCGGCTCCCTGCAGCGAACCGTCAATACAGGAAAGATGACGTCGAAGGCTATCTGCGCTGCCTTGAAAGAATTATTGAGGAAAAAAGAATAAACAGGTAACATAGAAGAAAATTATAAAGGAGTTCATAAGTAAGGACACATTTAAACACCCGCCCTCAAGGGAGGGGCGGTTCTTAAGTCCCCTCTCCCTTTTCTCCCCGGCGAATCCGCCTGAGTGCGGAGAGGGGAGAGGGCAAGGGTGAGGGTGTGCGGCTTTACGTATGAACTCCTTAGTAAAAATAACGGACAAGGAGGCCGAGTTATGAGAAAGAAGACTGTTGCTTTTATTATCATTGTTTTTCTGATGGTCCCGCTTTGTGTTTACGCAGGGCCGCCGCTCGAAGCCGTGAAAACACAGGTGAACAAAGTGATCGATGTTTTGCGCGATTCGTCGCTTAAAGGCGAGGCGGGCAAGAAAGTCAAAAGAGAGAAGATCCGCAATATTTCGGAAAATATGTTCGATTATACCGAGCTTTCAAAGAGGACCCTTGGTCAGAACTGGAGCAAGCTGAATGCAGGTCAGCAAACCGAATTTCTCGGACTGTATAAGACATTACTTGAAGACGCCTATGCGGACAAGATCATAACCTACACCGACGAAAAGGTGGTATTCGGCAAGGAGACCACCCTTTCCGAAAAAACGGCGGAGGTGCAGACAACTATAATTACGAAAAAAGCGGACATCCCTATTTACTATAGAGTGATTCAGAAAGGTGCTGCTTGGAAAGTTTACGATGTAGTTATTGAAGGTGTGAGCCTGGTCAGCAACTATAGGAACCAGTTCAAGGAAATCCTGTTGAATAAAACGCCGGATGCGCTGCTGGATACACTTCGGAAAAAAGTCGGCAAGGCATAACATATGAATTATGAAGGATAAAATGCAATTTTTATGGTAACAAAACAAGGAGGGGGATCGTGAAACTGACAGCTTATGTGTTAATAATGCTTTCTTTTATTTTCATCGGTTATAACCGGGCATCTGCCGAACAGTCTTCACCGGAATCTCAAACAGTGATATCCGTTCCGCAGCAGGAAACAACTCCGCCGATAGAACAGGCAAAACCGGCTGTTATAGTTGAACCTCAACAGAAACCGGCCGAGCGGCAAAAAACAGCCGCCGAACCGGAGATTATTGAAGAAGAACCGACAATACAGATCGCAGACCCTATCCGTCCATGGAACAATGCGATGTATCATTTTAATGATAAATTGTATTTCTGGGTATTGAAGCCGGCGTCCAAAGGTTATTCCGCCGTTATCCCGGAAGATATGAGGATTGCCGTAAGCAATTTTTTTGACAATGTAACAACTCCGGTGCGTTTTGTGAGCAGCATTTTACAGTTAAAAATCGAGAAAGCGGGGAATGAACTCCTCCGCTTTGTGTATAACTCTACTGCAGGCGTCTGCGGCCTTGCCGATGCTGCAAGGGCGGACCTCGGAATACAGCGTCAGGAGGAAGACCTTGGACAGGCCCTTGGCTCCTATGGCATAGGCCATGGATTTTATATCGTCTGGCCCTTCTTCGGGCCGTCGTCGTTGCGTGACACCGTCGGCTTAATAGGAGACACCTTTCTGGACCCGGTCACTTATGTGAACCCTTTGGAGGCATCGGTAGGCATAACCGCCTATGACGAGGTCAACACCGTATCTCTCCATATCGGAGATTACGAAGACCTCAAGAAATCAGCCGTAGACCCCTACGTTTCCATACGCGACGCCTATCTCCAGTACAGGAAAAAGAAGGTCGAAGAATAGGCCATATTATCCATGAATCGGTCGCCAATATGACGGACACAGTATGTTTGCTTTCTCCTCGGCGAATCCGTCTGAGGCGGACATTCTCGGGCTGCCGCCCTCCGAGGAAAATTCCGTTCCGATATCTCTCCACGGAATTTAAAACCGCAAAAATACTATGTCCGTCATATTGTCGGTACGGTGTTGTTTAGCCCGGATTATTCAGAAAATTGGTAACAGCAACCGAGGATAGAGTATTTGAGCGGTTTTTTTTGCCGATAGTCAAATTCGGCATATAAAAATAGAGAGGCAAAAGCCTCGGAGGGAGGAACGATCGAGAATGTCCGCCTCAGGCGGATTCGCCGAGGAGAAAGCTCAAATACTCTATCCTCGGTTTAACTCTGACAGTCTAATTGCATTTTTCGGGTTAAAAGATATTCGTAAGCCGTTCGGTTGCCTTTCGCAGGCGGAGGGAGAGGATCTTGATCAGGCCTTTCAATATCTTTATGCCCGTATATGGATGCTGCTGCATGAGGGATTCCATTGACTCGCTTCTGAAGATAATAAGGGAGGTGTCTTCAACGGCTTCGACCGTGGCCGAGCGCTGACGTTTGTCGAACATGGAAAGCTCGCCGACCATTGCGCCTTTGGTAAGCAGCGCAATGATAAGCTGATTCCCTTTGAACTCGGTCTGCTTCTTCACCTCAAGCTTTCCGGAAATGACAAACCCGATGAAATCACCCGGATCGCCTTCTTTGAAAATAATCGAACCGGCGGGATAGTCACGCAGCTCGAAAAACGGCGCGATCTTGTCGATATCCTCGTCATCGAACAGATAAAAGATAATTTCATCCCTCAGCGTATTAATATGTTCCTTTACAGATACGGTATCCATGTTATATCACCCTTTGATTATTTCTTATCGAAGATATATTTACTTACCAGTTCTTCGAGTTCGATTGAGGATTCCGTTTCAGTGAGCATGCCGTTCGGCTTCACAATTTCATCCGTGCCGCCGGGGGATATCTTTATATATTTATCGCCGATGATCCCCTTGGTCCTGATACTGGCGATGGAGTCTTCCTGTAGTTTAATGGCGGGATCGATGTGCATTTCAACGATCGCCCTGTCGCTATCGAGAGAGATCTTCGATACCTTTCCGACCTTTACCCCTGCAATTTCAACCTCTGCGTTGTCTTTCAGACCCGTGATACTGGTAAAACGGGCTTTGACTACATACTGTTTTGTCCCGAAGAGTTCGATATGTCCCAGTTTCACGGAAAGAAAGGCCAGACAGATAAGACCTGTAATAAGAAAGATTCCCACTCCTGTTTCAACGTTTATTTTATTCATTGCTATCCCTCCACTTGTCCACTCTCATAGATACGACCCATGGTCTTTTCAACAAAGTCCCTGATGGCAGGGTTGTCGGAGGTCTGAAAGTCCTCCGGCGAAAGAGAGTCCTGAATGACTCCCTGGGACATCAGGGCAACATAATCCGCAAGTTTAAAAATTTTGGGCACGTCATGGCTGACGATAACGGCGGTGTATCCCAGCTTTGACTGTGTCCGGAAAAAAACGCGATATATCTCATTGCTTTTTGCAACATCCAGGCCCGTTGTCGGCTCGTCAAAGAAGACTATCTTCGGATTGAGCGCCAGCGCCCTGGCAAGGCCGACCCTTTTTCGCATCCCTCCGCTGAGCTGTGCCGGGAACTTTTCATTGCTTTCGTGAAGGTCCATCATCTCAAGTTTTTCATTAACAATAGCGCTAATTTCCTGTTCGGATTTGCTCGTCCTCTCCCTAAGCGGCAGGGCGACGTTATCGAATACCGTCATGGAGTCAAAAAGCGCGGCATTCTGGAACAGGACGCCGAAGTTAGACCTGATATCTTTCAGCTCTTTTTTGCTTATCCTGTTGACGTCCTTACCATAGACAAGGACCTTGCCGCTGTCCGGTTTTACCAGGCCGAGGATATGTTTTATGATCGAACTCTTTCCCTGACCGCTTTCACCTACGATCACTATCGTCTTCCCTTCATAAATGGAGAGATTGACCCCTTTCAGGACGTGCTGGGTCCCGAAGGTTTTATTGACGTCTATTAACTGTATCGTCGGTCCCTTATTCATAAAAGCAGTGATGTAATAAAATAGTCAAAGACAAGAATCGATACGGAGGACAGAACAACCGCGCTTGTTGTGACCCTGCTCACTCCCTCGGCGCCGAACCCCCCGTTTCTTTCCAGATGGAGAAAATAGCCTTTGGCGGAACATATCCATACCATGATAAGACCGAAACAAAGGGATTTCACAAGACCCATATAAATATCATTAAATTCGACATCCTTATACATGCTGTAAAAATAAGCGCCTTTATTCAATCCCATGAGGCCGACGCCTATAGCATAGCCGCCGAAGATGCCGACTACATTAAAGATTGCGTTCAGCAGCGGCATGGATATAATGGCGGCAATAAACTTGGGCGCAATAATGTATTTGTAAGGGTCGATAGCCATGCATTCCAGCGCGTCGATCTGCTCCGAGTTGCGCATGATACCTATTTCCGCACAGATGGCCGAGCCGGCCCTTCCCGTTACCATCAGGGCCGTCAGGACGGGGCCAAGCTCTCTGATGAGACCCAGGGCGACTGCGGAGCCAAGGAGTCCCTCGGAGCTGAATTTGCGCAGCGTGGTGTAACCCTGGAGAGCAAGCACCATCCCGGTAAATGCGCCGGTGAAGATGATAACGAATATTGAGAGCGCGCCTATGGAATATATCTGTTTAGTGATATTGGAGATTTTGTAATAGGGGAATTTGAACATATTAAAAATCACAAGGAAGAGAAATATCCCCATTCTGCCTGCCTGATTTACATAGTACAGGAAATGACTGCCCAGGGTTTCCGAAAATCTCAGCAAAAACATAGCATTATTATATACATAAAGTAAAAGGTTCTTCTACATTTTCTTTGTGTATACGGTAACCCTTCCAAGTGAAGGGTGTAATTAATCCCCTCCTTAATTTTGTTTTTTTCTTCAGCATATGATAAAATTTCTCAACTTAAAGCGATGCCGAAAATTATCTTAAAATTACGGAATGGCGAAGAGAAGACCGGCGAAGTCTTGCTCTTCAATATCAATCAGCCGACCTTCCAGATGCAGACTGACCGGGGCGATGGGACGAAAGAGACCCTGACGATCCGTATGGAAACCATAAAGGCGGTCCTGTTCCTTAAAAAGGATGAAGGCGGCGGGACCCGCCTGCGCACTGAAACCATAGCGCAGTCCACATACGCCGGGACCACGGCTTTCAGACTGCTTGTCGAGTTTCAGGACGGCGAGGTGATTAGCGGTTCAACCCTTAAATACAGCCCGAATGACAAGGGGTTTTTTCTCGTACCGATTAATCCTGCCGACACGAGCGAACGCATTTATGTAAACGCGCAGGCTGTAAAGAATGTGGACTGCAAAAGACTCCTCGGTAAAATACTGGTCGACCAGAAAAAAATTACCCACGGCCAATTAACGGAATCACTTAAATATCAGCAGGAGCAACGGGAGAAAAAGATCGGCACTATCCTTAAAGAAAAGGCGATTATCAATGAGCGGCAATTGCATGAATCCCTTAAGCAGCAGAAAGAAAAAAATAAAATGCTCGGCGAAATTCTGCGGGAAGCCGGGTATATTACGTCTGACCAGCTTGAATATGCGCTTCATCTTCAGCAGGAAAACAGGAAAAAAAAATTAGGGCAGGTTTTAGTCGAGCTCAAATATATAACACCGTCGGATATCTGTATTGCCCTTGCTACGCAGTTTCACAAATCATGGATAGATTTGTCACAGGTGAAAATACTTCCGGAAATAGCCGCAAGCCTTCCTGAAGACCTGATAAGAAAATTTGAAGTAATACCTGTGGAGAAAAAGGGCAAGGATACTATTGTTGTCGCAACCTCGCAGCCTCAGGATTCCGAAACCCAGGGCATATTGAGCAAACTGACGTCTTTACATATTGAATTGGTTGTAGCATATGAAGGATATATCACCTCGGCAATCAATGCATATTTCCCGCCGAAGAATAAAGTTTTATGTGTTAAAGGGCTAAGATGAGAAAATACGCCATATTTATAATGCTTATATGGTTTGCCGTTTTAATCCATGGATATTCTCTTGCGGCGGCTGCAGAGCCGAAGTATTCACAGACGAGGGACATAATGAAATCGGGGGAAATCAAGGGGACTCTGCAATGCGACACAGGCAGTCTGCTCGCGGATGCATGGGTATATACTCCGGGTGATTCCTTTACCGCCGTAACCGACGGCGCGGGAAATTTTATTTTACGTTTTGTGCCCGAAGGGAAGTATACCCTTAAAATATCCTTTGACACGGGAGACGGACAAATTGAAAATGTTGTAGTAAAGCCTAAAATGACTACGGACCTCGGGCTGGTAAAAATAACCTGCCCCGTTGTTAATGTGTGTCTCGGGAAAAAGGACGGATTCCCATGTGATGACGACGACATCTGTACGGCAAATGACGTTTGCAAGAATGGGACCTGTGCCGGGACTCCGGTGGATTGCAATGACTGGAATCCCTGCACCGAGGATGAATGCGTTCCGGTAGTGGGATGCACCCATCAGCCGTTGACAGGGGTTGCCTGCAATGATACGAATGCATGTACGGCAAATGACGTCTGCAGTAACGGGACTTGCGTTGGAACTCCGATAATCTGTAATGACTGGAACCACTGTACACAGGATGAATGCGACATGAAGACAGGATGCGTCTATCAGCCGCTGAATGGAATACCCTGTGACGACGGTAATGCCTGCACAACGCAGGACACCTGTAATAACGGCGTTTGCACGGGTGCGCCGGCGGATTGCAATGACGACAATCAGTGCACCGAGGACG
>JBAZWR010000013.1:0-35093 GCA_041660325.1 Thermodesulfovibrionales bacterium
CGGCAAAGACCTGCTTGAGATCGACAGATGGGCGATGAGCAGGCTCCAGACCTTTACAAAAAAAGTTTCGGCAGCCTATGAGAGTTTTGACTTCCATGAGGTCTTCCACAGCATCTACAATTTCTGCATCGTTGACATGAGCTCCTTTTATCTTGACGTCTTAAAGGACAGGCTTTACACCTTCAGGTCCGATTCGACTGAAAGGCGCGCCGCCCAATGGGTGCTCCGGCAGATATTATGCTCCATGACTCAATTGATGGCCCCGGTCCTTTCATTTACCTCGGAGGAAGTTTGGAGCAATATAAAACGGAAAATGCAGGACATTGAAGAATCGGTTTTCCTGTCCGAATTCCCTGTAGCTGATGATAAATACCTTGACCTGCAGCTTGAGAAAAAATGGGGAGACCTTTTTATTCTGAGGAATGAGGTAAACAAGGCGCTTGAGATAAAGAGGGCGGAAAAGTTCATCGGCAATTCCCTTGAAGCAAAGATCACTCTCTTACTGCCTGAACAGTATAATACCCTTACATCTAAAGACAGGGATTTTTTCCCAACCTTCTTCATTGTCTCGGCGGCAGAGGTTACTGACAAGAATATCGAAGATTCTTATAAGAGTACTGAAATAGAGGGTCTTGAAATAAAAATTGAAAAGGCCCCGGGCTCAAAATGCCAGAGGTGCTGGAACCGGAGCGAAAGCGTCGGCTCATTCACGGAAGCGCCTGAAGTCTGCGATAGATGTTATAAGGTCATCGCCGATAAATAATGAAAAAATATGCATATGTTTTGCTAATCACTCTTTCCGTTATCGCACTCGATCAGATCACAAAATACATGATCGTCACTTCATTTAATACCCATGATTCCATCGAGATATTCCCTTTCCTTAATATCGTGAATGTCAGGAACACCGGCGCCGCCTTCGGCATGTTCAGGAGTCTCGGCAGCGGCTTTTTCATCATCATCTCACTGGCGGCAATAGTCTTCGTGCTAAACCTTATCATGAGAAATGCCTATAATTTTATCGGCCTGTCTCTCATACTCGGCGGCGCCGTCGGCAATCTAATCGACAGGTTATTTTATGGCAAAGTCGTGGACTTCATAGATTTCTCCATAGGCAATTTCCATTGGCCTGCCTTTAATGTAGCGGATTCATCCCTCACCATCGGCATCGGTATTATCCTGATAACCTCGCTTCTAAAGAAATAATCCTTTCGCTGAAAATTCATGGAAAATTATATACTACAATACAGGTTCAAATATTATATTGCGAATGGAAGTTGCTACGATTAACCCGGATTATTTATAAAATTGGTAACAGCAACCGGGGATAGAGTATTTGAGCGGTTTTTTTTGCCGATAGTCAAATACGGTATATGAAAATAGAGAGGCAAAAGCCTCGCAGGGAGGAACGACCGGGAATGTCCGCCTCAGGCGGATTCGTCGAGGTGAAAGCGCAAATACTCTATCCTCGGTTCAATATGAAAAAATATCTTTTCCTGATAATTCTTATCGCGGTTTTTGTATCCTTTTTCAGGCTCGGTTCCGTTACGCTCTTTGACGTCGATGAGGCTGTTTTTGCCCAGGCCACAAAAGAGATGGTCGAGAGCGCCGACTGGATAACGCCGACTTATAACGGTGAAAACCGCTATGACAAACCTATATTATTCTACTGGCTGATGGCGGCGTCTTATAAGGCTTTCGGCATAAACGAATTTGCCGCGCGGTTTCCTTCCGCCCTCTCGGGAGTGCTGCTGGTTCTGTCCGTCTTTTTATTTGTCAGACATTTCCGTGACGATAAAGAGGCTTTTTATGCCTCCATCCCATTGGCGCTATCAATCTACTTCTTCATGTATTCCCATGCGGCGGTCACGGATATGGCGCTTTCATTGTTTATAACCCTGTCCCTCTTTTCATTTTATCTATCACTGAAAACGGATAAGCGCTATATTTATGGTTTCTACTCATGCTCGGCCCTTGCCTTTCTGACAAAGGGGTTGATAGGCATAGTCTTTCCTTTCGGCATAGCCTTAGTATATTTATTCGCTGCGGAAAGACTGCAAGGGCTTAAAAGGATATTTCATTTCAAGGCGGCGCTTCTTTTTCTTACCCTTGCATTGCCATGGTATACGGCTGAATATATGGCCAACGGGCAGGAGTTTATTCGGCAGTTTTTCATAAAGCATCACTTCGCAAGGTACGCAGGCGTTATCTCGGGGCATAAAGGTCCGGTCTATTACTATATTCCGGTGATTATTGCGGGGCTTTTCCCATGGATCGCATTTTTGCCTGCCGGTATCGCAACTGTTGTTAAAGAAATCAAGTCCCTAAAGAGCGATAAAAACCTTCTTGCAGTTCACGACAATCCGGGGTTCTTTTTATTGATATGGTTCGGGTTTATATTTTTATTTTTTTCATTCTCTACGACAAAACTTCCGAATTACATCCTTTCTGCAATACCTGCAGCTTCAATATTGATTTCGGCCGGCATGTATCCCGATAAAGGGTATTCCTCCATTGGCATATCAGGAAGGCGGAACGGCTTTGCAAACGTTTTCATGGCAATTGCATCCATACTGATCGGCATTGCCTTTATCTTCTCCAGGGCATATCTCGTAAAAATGGAGGTCTATGATGTTGCCTGGACTTATTATTCCGCTTTGCTTATGTTTGCACTGGCGGCAGGCAGCTTATCTGCAATGGTTACAAAACGAAAATATTACGGATATATATCGGCAGTTATGGCCGTATTTCTGTGTCTGATGTCGATAAAGGCGCTGCCTGCCGCAAGCCGGTATCTTCAAGGCGCGCTTTATCAATACAGTCTATATGCACGGGAGAGACTCGGCAATGATGATAAAATAATCGCTTACGGGGTGAATAATCCGAGTATCGTATTTTACTCGGGGCATAAAATAATAAGCGTCAGGGGCAAGGAAAAATTAATGCCTTATATGAGCAACGCCGGGACATTGATAGCCATAGCAAAGGCAAGGGATATTGAAACCTTAAAGGATTCAGGGTTCAACATATTGGAGACGAATGGAAGATATGCCTTACTTGAAAGAAAATAAAAAAATTATTTATGCGGCATGTTTGATTCCCTTATTGCTATTTTACGTTGACAGGACGGCGGCTTTATGGTTTGACCATACTTATGATAACCTGAAGCTTCACAAGGCGCTTAAATATATCGACCCTGTTATAAATATTATCGGGAACGGCTTAACACTCATAATCATCGGTTTTCTGCTTTATATGATCGGCAAATATTACAACCGGAGACTGCATCTGATAGGTAAATCTTTATTCATGGGGCTGCTGGCTACGGGGGCGGTCGTCCAGATACTGAAGCATTTTATCGGCAGAGCAAGGCCGAAGTTGACTTACGACCCTGTTTTCATAGGACCGTCATTCAAAAGCGGCTATGATTCTTTTCCTTCAGGCCATTCCGCCATGGTATTCTTTTTTGCGTATACACTCTCCCGGTATTTCCCGAAGTACAGGATCTTATTTTACCTGTTTGCCCTTACAGTTAGCATTGACAGGGTCGAGGAGCTTGCCCATTTCCCCTCGGATATTTTGGCAGGGGCGATCGTCGGCCTTATTGTAGGAAAAGTATTTTCCGATAAAATTTCTTCTCTTAAAGTTCCGGCCCCTCAATAGGCGTCCTGTGTTATTATAAAAAGATATGCATCCAATCCTGATAAGAATCGGACCGTTAACAATACACACCTATGGATTTCTGATAGCCGTCGGCTTTCTAATCGCACTCTATCTCGCGGTCCGACAGGCAAAAAAAGAAGGCATCCCTTCGGACAGGATCATTGACCTCGGGTTTTATATCCTGCTTGCGGCGATTGCAGGTTCCCGGCTCCTGTTCGTACTCATTAACGGCGGTTATTATTTAACTAATCCTCTGGCTGTTTTCAAGATATGGGAAGGCGGACTCGTTTTTTACGGCGGCGTGTTGCTTGCAGTGCCGACCGCCATCTGGTATGTGAAAAAAAACAATCTTGACCTCTGGACAACTGCCGATATCTTTGCGCCTTCTATCGCTATCGGTCATGCCTTCGGCAGGCTCGGATGCTTTTTTGCCGGATGCTGTTTTGGGAAAACCGCCGAGACGCTGCCATGGGGAATTATATTCACCGACCCGGAATGCCTTGCGCCGCTTAACACCCGCCTGCATCCCGTGCAACTCTATGAATCCGCGGGCGAACTCGTAAATTTTCTTATCTTGATAACACTGGCGAAACGCAAATCCTTCAAGGGCCGGGTATTTATGACTTACCTGCTCCTCTATGCAATCCTGCGGTTCATCGTGGAATTATTCAGAGGGGATGCAGCAAGAGGCTTTCTCCTGTCCCATATATCGGTTTCGCAGGGAATAAGTATCCTGATGTTTATTGCCGCAATTGCGGGGATGATTATTCTAAAACAAAGAAAAAAATAAGCCGTACAATATCAATCCTAAAAATTCGATTGAACTATTACAGAAACTGCGGATGTCTAAAATAAATTTATTTTGGACATCCGCAGTTTTTAGTTGTCTTTTGGCATACTTCTCATAAAGGCTTCCATATCCGCCTTAAGCGTATCCAAACCCATAATAACGTGCGCTTCGCAAAAAGTATGCTCGCCTATCTGAATAACCTCCGAGTCGTCCTCGTCTAATGTGCCGTGCCAATGCCTGAGTGCGTCCATTCCCAAAAGGATGCAGTTCCGGCAGAAAATCCGTCCCTTTATTGTTATGAACGTGTTCTGAGGGTTTTTCAGATTATCCGGTTCTTCGGTATCTTCCCGGACTTCACATATTTCACAGTGTTTCATTAATGTAAGATTCCTTTCTTACAGGGCAATCTCTTTTCCCTGCCTGTGTGATTCCATGGCCGCTTCCACAATTCTTACCGCATCCGCGCCATCCTGGGCTGTGGCTTTCGGCACAGACCTGGTCTCCACACACCTCATGAAGTCCTTCAGTTCAAGGAGAAGCGGCTCAGCCGGCAAAATCTCCCGGTTAATTATCTCTCCGCCTACCGTCTTCCAGGTATTATTGTCCAGGATATGCCGGTTACGATGTATCCTTATTTTGTCCTGTGAAGAGGCAAAGTCACACACGACAGTCGCCTTCTCTCCGATAATTGTGATGAGACGTTTCTTCTCAGGTGAAAAATAGTTCGCCTCAACCATGGCGGATGTATTGCCGTAGTTCATCCATATCCATGACATATCGTCCATCCCTCTTCCCAGGATGTCATTACACTTGGCCAGGACTTTTTTGGGTAGACCTCCCATCAAGCTGTTAAAGAAGTCGATAAAATGTATAGCATCCGAAACCGTAACGCCTCCATCCGACCGGGGCCGTTTGAATCCGCAGAACGAGCCCCACATTGACTGGATGCTTCCCATATGGCCTCCGTCAATATATTCCCTGATGAAATCCGCCGCAGGGTCATACCGGAATATGTGTCCCGGCTGCAGGATCAAAGCCTTGCGCGAGGCCAAGTCAGCCAGTTCGCGTGATTCTAACGTCGTCTCCGCGATCGGCTTTTCCATGAAAACGTCCTTTCCCTTCCCGAGGATTTCCATCCCTATCCGGTGATGGGTCGAGGCAGGGGTCACTATATCAACGGCGTTAACAATATCAAGAAACGTGTGATAATCTTCCGTTATATGGTCTTCAGGGACCCCGGCTTCAATACATTTCTTTCTTCCGGCTTCTGAAACCTCTGCGACATAGAGGTCGACCGGGAGACTTATCCACACACGGAGGTGGTTTGACCCCCAGCGTCCTGTACCAATCTGCATAATTTTCATATGTTTTCCTTTCATAATTAAGATAAGTCTATTAATTAGTGTCTGTGTATAAACCGTTAAAGAAACTGCGGATGTCTAAAATAAATTTATTTTTCGATACCATAGTGTACTTATATAGATGTGTTACCAAAATATTTTTAGGCAATTACAATAAACTATCTTTTAAAATAATTCCATCGAGTTAAATAGATTTATTTTAGACATCCGTAGTTTTTGGGTTAAATGTGTCCTTAATTACGAACTCCTTAGTATAAACGCCTTGATAATTTTATTATTAATGTTCTTACGTCTTGTCCCTTGTTAATTTTTGCGATAATTCTCTGGCCAGAGGAGAACGCCTGAAATAAATCTTTATGACAATGATAAGCACGATCAGGGACAAAGAAGCCAAAGATATTCTCAAGGCAAAATCCTCACGCACACTGCTCCCAAATAGGGCAAAGATTGCGGCTTCAGGTATAAGGCCAAGTAACGAGCCAAGTATAAACGCAGTAGAGTTTATAGACGAAAGGCCTATAAGGACATTGATAAGTATGCTTGGCAACGGGAGTTGTCTCAGGATCAGGACCACGAGGAATCCGTTGTCCTCAAGACGCCCTTCGATTGCCTTAAGACGGTGGCCGATCTTCTGGTGAAAGAGGGGACGGCCAAGAAAACGGGTAAGCCAAATGATGACAACGGAACCTGCAAAAGCTGCTGCGATCGCCAGGAAAGTCCCTGTGAGAAAACCGAAAACCATCCCTCCTAAGACACTAAATATAGTGCGCGGCACGCCCATGGCAATAAGCAGCGCTCCGCCTGCAAAGAATACGAAAGGCGCCATTGAACGGAATCCTGCAAGCTTGTCCTGAAGCAGAGATATATGGGACGGATCAAGGTAATACCATAGCGGGGAAAGCCGCAGCACGGTCAAAGAACCGATAAGAAGTATTACCAGCAGAAGGGTTTTGATAATATCCCGCGTGTTTTCTCTCTTTCCGGAGTCCGGCTCTGAAAAAGGCTCATGCAGTTCAGTGGTCTTCAAAATCAGTTCTTCCTGTCTTCATTATGCACACGGTCAGCCTGTACGCATCTCCTTCTCCACCATCTTATTGCAAAACAATCAATCAGGCCCCTGAACATGCGGTTCCCTATTCCGTATTTGGACTTCCCGCGCGTCCTCGGGCGATGGTTGACAAGGATTTCCACTACCTTGTATCCCTGAAGCCTTAAGAGTGTGGGGAGAAAACGGTGCATCCCGTTAAAGACCGGTATTTCCCTGAGAGACGCCGACCTCAATGCTCTGAACGTGCAACCGGCGTCCGATATTTTATCTCCGGTCACCCGGTTCCGAAACCCGTTGGCTACACGGGAGGATATCCGTTTTACCCAGTCGTCTTCGCGTTTTCTACGGACGCCGCATACGGCGTCGGCGTTCTCCAGCGCTTTAAGCAGCGCCGGGATATCGGCGGGATCATTCTGCTGATCGCCGTCTATAGTAATTATCACCCTGCCTTCGGCATGGGCAAAACCGGTTGCGCCTGCCGCGCTCTCTCCCGAGTTTATTTTGTGGCGGATTATCCTGAGCTCGGGAAATTTTTTCTTTTGTCCGTTCAGTACGGACAGGCTTTTGTCGGAACTAGCGTCATCGACACACAAAACCTCAAAAGTTTTTCCCGTGTTCCTGAGAATAGGGAAGAGTTCCTCAAGCAGAGGCCCTATATTGTCCTCTTCGTTGTATATGGGAATAACGACTGAAAGCTCTATTCCGGATGAAGCCATATCAGGCTACTTGCCCCCCTTCTCAAAAAACCGGGCGACAGCCTTTGCGACTGCCTCAACTTCTTCAGTCGTCATAAAAGGGAACATAGGGAGTGAGAGGACTTTCCTGCAGGCTTCTTCAGCCCCCGGGAATGAGCCTTCTCCCAGCCCAAGATATCCATAAGCCGGCTGACGGTGCAGGGGGATAGGATAATGCAGTCCGGTCTTGATCCCCTGGGTATTCAGGAATGCCTGTAACTCGGCCCGTTTGCTGCAACGTATTACATAAAGATGCCATACGGCCTCACATCCATCCGGGACCTGAGGACGGATGATTCCCTCGTATGGTTTCAACAGTTCATTATAAAGGGCTGCGGTTTTTCTTCTGCTATCATTCCATTCGTCAAGATGGTCAAGGCAGATGGAGAGCTGTGCCGCCTTCAACGTATCAAGCCGGCTATTGGTGCCGACTATCATATGGCTGAATTTATCAAGCCTTCCATGGTCCGACAGCATTTTCACCTTTTTTATAAGTTCGGCGTCGCCCGAAGCTACGGCGCCGCCGTCACCGAATGTCCCCAGATTTTTGGAGGGGAAAAAGCTAAAGCAGCCTGCGGCGCCCATGACGCCGACCCTCTTGCCTTTATAACGGGCGCCCATTGCCTGGGCCACATCTTCGATAATTACGAGATTATAGCGTTTTGCCAGACTCAGGAAGAAATCCATGTCTGCAGGGATACCATAGAGGTGGACGGGGATAATCGCCTTTGTCCTGGGTGTAATGGCGCGTTCCGCTGCCGCAGGGTCCAGATTGTAGGACCCCGGCGCTATATCCGCAAATACCACCTCGGCGCCGGCAAGACTGATTGCCTCGGCAGTCGGGAAAGCCGTATTGGGTACGGTAATGACCTCATCTCCCGCGCCGATGCCAAGGGCCTTTAGAACAAGGTAAATGGCATGGGTGCCGTTGGAGACACCGCAAACCCCGGGAAGGCCGATCCAGTCCGCCATATGTTTTTCAAATTGTTTGACTTCCGGTCCGTTAATAAAGGCGTTCCGCTCAATAATATCCGTCATGGCTGCCTGTATTGCAGGCATCAACGGCTTGAACTGACGGCTTAAATCTACAAAAGGTACATTCATCTGAGTTTCTCCTTATTAAGTTCTCTAAACCACAATTATAAATTATAATTCGTATTTTCTTTTCAGGGCAAGGTAAAAACGACGGAGCAATTAAACTCTCCGCCGGGGCTATTCAGCCGTGTAGTTTTCTTGTCGGAACCGTAAACCCTCAAGACCTCGCCGACGGCATCAGTAGGAACGACAACCGCCCTTACCCCTTTCTCAAACTCTATAATATCATTTTTCTGCCTTGGGAGACTGTTATAGTAAAAACCGAGCATCCTCTTTATGTCCCTGTCAGTCCTATAGAGGAGGATTTCATCCGCCTGAATATGGTTCTCCTTTAACAGGGCATAGAGCCGCAGATTGTGAGATACCTGCGGATTGTAAGTAGTCCTTATTATGTCCAGGCCAAGGAGACCCAGCATACAGAGCATACAGACAAAGACCACCGCGTCTTTTGATCTCCTCCATGCAAAAATCAGAGAGAATATCCCTATAAGAGTAAGAACAAGAGCGTTTCCTATCCTTCCACCATGGAACAGGACCCAGGCTGTCGGGGTCAAACAGACAAAGACCGATAGTATTCCTGCAGGGACCTTCCAGTATTTTCCGGGATTGCGGCCCAGGACGCCCGTGCTGAACATGCGTTCCGTTCCCCATGCCGCAATAATAGATACCGGAGGAAAAATCGGAAGGAGATACCGGAAAGTTTTAGCAACGGTAAAATGGAGGACCACAAAATACACGGCAAACCAGATAAGGCAGAAGACAAGCCACGGCCTTTCTTTGACCGCATCCTTCCATCGCCTTAGGAGGAGGAGAGTGATAACCATAAAAACGGAACCGGGAAAAAAATTTATCATGAAGGACGGGAGATAATAGTAAAACACTTCCTTTCTTGTCATGATAGTTGAAGTTTTCAGAAGACCCAGATATTTATCAAAATCCGGATGCGAGTAAAGAAGTATGGGCCAGGGAATAATCGTCACGATAAGTGCAAGAGCTGTGGAAGCAAAAACACTGAAACGAAGACGCTCCCGGTCTCTCCGTATAAGCAGATATATCAGGACAATAAGAAGCGGAATAAAGGCAACAGGCCCCTTTACCAGGAAGGCCATTCCCATAAAAAGCCAGAAAAGTAAATAGAAGATAATAACATTCTTGCGTTTTACCGACTCATACCCGATATAAAACGAAATAAGGGAGAGGGAAAAAAGGACTGAATATTCCATATCCAGACGTACCGTTCTCGCATAGTATGCATAGCCGTAATTCGAGACAAGAAAGAGAGCTGCATAGATTCCCGTCTTCGGATTTTCTCTATCGACTGAAAAACAAAAAAACAGGACGCCGAGAAATCCGATTAAAGCAAAGAGGGCCGATGGGAAACGTGCGGCAAAAGTGTCAACACCGAACAGCCGGTAAGACAGGGCCGTATTCCAGAAATGCAACGGCGGTTTATCTACGTATATATCTCCTCCGAGATGCATCATGACCCGGTCTCCGGTCTCCAATATTTCCCGTGACACCTCGGCAAAACGCATATTATCCTGATTTTCGAGTGTCCTTCCCCCGAGGTTGAAGAAAAAGGAAAACAGCGCAAAGAAGATAATAAATCCGATCAGGACCGAGGCGCTATGTTTTGTTTTCAGGCTTTCTATAGTCATTGTTTTATGGATTATGGTATCTGAGCGATCTTATTAGTATAAGATAATTATTGTTTATTATGTCAAAGAACCTATCGCCAATGAAAAATTACACGATCAGAGATTGTGCATTATTGCAAAAGGCTTGCCGACCGGATTATCCCTTCAGTTTGTGTCTGATTGCCTCTTTTCTGAAGCCGTCAATGAAATGGAACAGCGCTAAAATCGGGTGGCGGGATATCATTCGCGGGCCGGCGTACTGCATCACGGCCCTGATTTTTTCTTTCATGGCAGGCTTATAGCAGTGTATTAAGCATTTGCCGCACGTTGTCTTGCCTTCCTGAAAAGGACATTTTTCAAGCCGCATATTTGCATAATCGAGAACTTCTCCGCATTCGGCACAGAGTTCGCCGCGAGTTCCGTGCTTCCCATGGCAATAGATATTTATCATGGCCTCAAGGGTTTTTTGTTCCCTGTTTAAATGTCTGTTTTTATAAGTCATCTTATTAACACCCTAACCCGGATTATTCACAATTTTTCTGATTGAACTGAGGATAGAGTATTTGCGCTCATTCTCGGTCGTTCCTCCCTCCGAGGATTTTGCCTCTTTATTTTTACATACTGTATTTGACTATCGGCAAAAAAAACCGCTCAAATACTCTATCCTCAGTTGCTTTTGCCAATTTTATGAATAATCCGAGCTAAACATTGAAAAAGACGTTCTCAAAATGAAAGACAGGCATGATGAGAAAGCTTTTGGCGACTCCATAATGTACTATTTACACCGGGCAGCGCGCGTTCATCTATAATGCACTTCAGGTTAAAAGTGTCGTCAGGTGAATATGGTTCGATTTTTGTCGCATTCAAAAGGTTTTTTATCATGCCTGCCTTTCATTTTATGCAACCGATGGATCAATCTAATTTTGAGAATTAACAATATAGGTTAGAGCGCCAGATATGCCTTCGGGTTTAGATCAAGACCGGCAATTTGTCCTGCCTTGAGATGATGGTATCCGGCAGCCGCGATCATCGCGGCATTGTCGGTGCAAAGCGATATTGAAGGCATAAAAATCTCCGCATTTCTTTCCTCCCCCATCTCTTTCATCCTTTGTCTTAATTCACTGTTTGCCGCAACACCGCCCGACATGACAACCCGTTTGATCCATGTTTTCTTTACGGCCCATTCGGTTTTTCTCACAAGGACATCGACAACGGCTGCCTGAAAAGACGCGGCTATATCGGACAAGGATGAAGGATGAAGGATAAAGGATGAATCAAATGAGACGCCGGCTTTAAATGATGACCGCCTTACATAATTCAGCACCGCAGTTTTCAGTCCGCTGAAGCTGAAATCAAGGGATTCCGGCAGATAGGCCCTCGGAAAATCAATCGCCCCCGGGTTTCCATCCTTTGCAAGTTTATCTATCACCGGGCCTCCCGGATATCCGAGACCGAGAAGTTTTGAAACCTTATCGTATGCTTCGCCTGCGGCGTCATCCCGCGTTCTGCCTAATTCCCTGTACTTTCCAAAACCCTCAACTTTGTATAGCGAAGTATGCCCTCCTGAAACAATAAGCGCAATAAAAGGAAACCCCGGTCTCGGTCCTTCAAGGAAAGATGCAAAGACATGTCCCTCAAGATGGTTTACCGCAACAAGAGGAATACTGTTTGCATAGCAGATAGCCTTTGCAAATGAGCAACCCACGAGCAGAGAGCCGATCAGTCCGGGACCGTAGCATACGGCAATCCCGGATAGATCTTTAAATTGGACGCCCGCAGTTTTCAATGCCTCATCAACAACAGGCCATAGCATTTCAATATGCCTGCGGGATGCAAGCTCCGGGACAATACCTCCATATTTCCTGTGTATCTCTGTCTGACTCGATATGATATTGGAGATAATTGTTGTCCCATTTTCCACTACAGAGGCGGAAGTATCGTCGCATGACGTGTCTATGCCGAGAATCAACACAAAAGGCCCTCAGGGATTGTGCTCTACGATTGCCGTACCCTTAGGCAATAAAGGCGTAAAAAAGGCGTCTTCAATGCCGGTATTGATTTTCACATCCTTAAGGGCTATGGTAATTTTATTGGAAGCAGAATCATATATCGTGAGTGATTTAATAGGGAATACGCCGTCGGATGTTTCGACTTCAAGGGACAGTATCGTCCCCATCGGCTTTTTGGGTTTAAGGAACAGCCTCCCGTTCTTTTCCGTTACAGAGAATTCCTCCTGTATCTTGCCCAGCCCGCTCAAAAGGACTATCGGCGTTTGTCCGTAGGTATTGCTATCAAAGGCGCTCTTGAATGCCTGTTTCTCTTTTTTCTGATATATCACAACCGAGTCATTATTAATAAAAATCTCTGCGGAATTTTCTCCTTTATAAATGACCTTCATCTTCTGCGGCTTTTTTATAAACAACTGACCATTATAGGTATCGGTGCGCTTAAGATCTTTCAGGAAACTCTGCTGGGAAAAACTGCCGCTCAGGTCCTTGATATTCTCATAGGCTTTCTGAATACCGGCAACCTTCTCCCCGGCAGACAGAGCATATGAGGTCCCGGCAAGAGAAAAAATGCAGAAGAGAAAAGATAACAAACTAATCACGGCTAAAAATAAGAAATGCTTATTATTACTTTCCGTTTTTATCATGCTTTTTGACTCCTTCTTTCCCATTCAATATCCCTCTCTGCAAAATATCCGTCTCTTGTTACTCTTTGAAATTTATCACCGATAATGTTTTCTTTAAATTTTCAATGTCTGAATTGATCTTCGCTTTCATTTTCATATGCTTTTCATTATTCTGAGCCAAAATATACCTTATTAATAAGCATAACACACGGTTTTTCTATTGACAATACACAATGAATAAAATAACGGCGGCTGTATGAAGCCGCCGTACCTTTGATTTATCAGAACAACCTGCTATCCGCCGAACAGATCGAAGAAAGGCGGGAACGTACCCAACAGTCCGAGGACAATCAGGATTAATGAGACGGTAAAAACGCCTGCAAAACCGACTTGTTTGTTTTTCCATGAACTGTGGAGTATCATCCAGGACAATATCCATATAATAATCGCCAGAGTCGTCTTTCCGCTGAGGGGACCGACCGGGTCATAAAAATTAAGCGCATTATTGACGGAGCTACTTGCTTCCGCAAGTATTACAAACAGTCCTAAAGCCAGACTGCCGATGCCTGCTGCAAGGATAGCGGCAGCTGCCGGGCCGTTGGTCAGATCATTATTTTGTTGCATAATATTTTCTCCTTTCTATTTAATGGGAGCTGCCTTATTAAGAAAAGCCCCGAATACAACTGCTGCCAATGCCGCAATAAGGGCAATAGTAAAAACAAGGATTACGGCCTTGCGGATTTTTTCTTCTTCAACTAATTTTACGCCGTAGCGGGATATGATATAGGCCACAGCTGTGACCAGAATTGGCGCCAACCAAGCGACATGTTCTTTCCATTCCATACCAAAATTATGCCATCCGGCCCGATCAGGACTGGCAAGCAGGAACGATCTGGGGAATTGTGTCAGATCAGATCCCTCCGGCGGTTTCGCTCTATACCATGGGTAAACAATATAGGTACCGGTAAAGACGGTCAGCCAGAGTATAATAGCCGTAACCCATCCTGCGATTTTCAATCCACGCACCCGCTGCACGACCCCCGCCGTTCTCTCAGGGTGCAAGCTCCACAGGGACACCCAGATTCCGGAAAAGGCCATGAAAAAAACGGCTCCCAGGAGCATCCCGTGAATCACTGTCCACAACTCTCTATCTGTGATTACCATAGCTTCCTCTCCTTTCTGAAATTTGCCATGTGCTATTTTTTGTCCTCGGGACCGAATGTCCACTGAAAAGCAAGATACGCTGTAAGGTTGTTTGGGCCGTGAAGATCGCGACCTGCGGAAAACAACAGGTGGTGCTCTTCGCTGAAGTTGATTACAGTGCCTACATTGAATCCGGTCCGATCACTCTCTCCCTTTGCTGCCGGTGATGAATTAAATATTTCCGCGCCAACGGTCAGCGTTTCCGACATCCTGCGCTGGATTAACCATCCGGTCTGCCAGTAATTCTTATTGTCATCTCCCGGATTATACCAATAGCCGCCGCCTCCGTAAGTTGTCCATGGTCCCCAGCTCTTCTGTAGCCATATCGGCATAAATATTCTTACATGTCCCTCGCCTAATCCACGCGATTTGCTTCCTGTGGAAGACACAACAATCGGGAATGTTCCTGCTTGCGGGAGGGTATCCGTTTCATGAATGAAACGATACTTAATGCCGAACTCTGCATCTCCTAACCCATATTGTCTTGGACCCTCCTTTGGGGATGAATAAGCAAAAGGTACAATTATATGAAGGTGAGTATCCGGCAGAGGACCGTAATTAACTTCAAGGAGGGGCGCGACAGCGCTTATACCTTCATCATCATGTACATACTGTGAACCCAAATATATCTCCCAATGTTGGTATTCCACAGGCTCCGGATCGTCAGTTACAAAGGGAGGGCCGGCCCATGTGATAATAGCGCCAAGTAACATAAAAGCTACCCCTATAATTGCTGCAAACAATCGGGGTAAAATTCTTATATGTTTTTCCCTCATAATTAGCCGCGCTCCTTTCACATCCTGAGAAGGTTAATAAGATACTTGCAGGGTCATCTGTACTCTGTTGTCATTTTTTCTTCCTTTTTCCTTATAATTTACTGTGTCATAATCGAGCAAGACCATATTGTTGAATTTGTTATACGGTTTATCCAGATGGTAAGCTGCGCCGACAATATATCTGTTATTCTCATCATTTTTAACGTCTTCATTGGGATCAAAATAATCATAGCGTCCGATGACACTGAACTGCTTCATGGGTTTAATCTCGGTAAAGAAGGAGCGGCCTTTTTTCTCGTTTTCGTCACTACCGCTTTGATTGCCTTTGCCCCGGTAATACTGTCCTGTTAAGGCAAAATATTCATGGTCAAAACTGACAAATCCGAGATTGATTTTCCAGTCAGGTTTCGTGTCGTTATTGCCTTTACCGGTTAACCCGAAATAAGTAAGCTGCAGTCCGGGAATGATATCGGGGAGCGGCCGTATTGAGAGCCTTCCTTCAAGAACTTTGCTTTGGTTTTTCTCTGATGCAGCATATCCGCCGCCATTGTATATTCCGAAAGCCGTGCTGCCATATCGGCCGGGATAGTACGGACTTACTTTTTTCTGATAATCCTCGTCTATCGTACCACCCAATAAAGAGGCAAACGTGACGCCCAGATCGGCTGCATTAAACAGGCCGTTTCTTTCAACAAACATGGTATCCTGCAGACGGTAGAGGTTGATGTGCTCTTCATAGTCAAGCCATGGCATATGGACCATACCTACCTCGACAAGAGGTTTTGTAAGAAAAGCTACATCCGGGAGATTGAATTGTCCATATAGAAACTTCATCCTTACGGCAATCGACCCATCATAGCTGTTAAAAACAGTACCTTTTGCATTTTTTGCCTCGTCTTTGACTTGTGTTACCTCCGTTGTCATTCTGGCGCTAAACCATGGCATGAACTCTTTCTGAACTGTCAGATACCCACGCTTAATGACGAATCTGCTGAAGTCCTGATCGTTATTCTCTTGTCCGTTCTGGTAGGAAAGAAACCATAAGAGCCCTAATTTAAAACCTTTTAATGCCTTTACTACACCCTCGATATCTTTATCGGCAGGTTTAGTCTCGGTAATCTTCCGTTCGATTTTCTCCTCCACTTTTTTCTCTTCACCCGATTTTTCCTTTTCTACCTCCTTCATTATTGATATCGCATCTTGCCGGGTCAGAATGCCTTTTTCCATCAGCTTTTTTAGCAGCGGATCTGTAATATCAGCTGCCATTACTGTTCCTGCCATAAATAGCATGAAACAGTGGCTTAAAACAAAAATCCCCATTTTTTTCATAGCGTTCCCCCTTATCAATAAAAAATTTAAGCGCCATGACACGATGCAAAGTGCCGGCTTGCCTATTGAGCAGACGATAGCAAACTTTTAAGTGACTTGCAAATTTGAGTCACCCTGAAATTTCCCGTCACAAAAATACCTCTCATTAATGTTGCTGCGTATAAAACAATAATGGACGGCATTTGAGACGCGGATTTTTGCAGGAATTGTTACGACGGATGTATTCAGTTGTATTTTCTTCCCTTCCAAATCATATAGATGACGGGATAGATAATGAGTTCCAGAATTGTTGAAGTAATGACGCCTCCTACCATTGGCGCTGCAATCCTCTTCATTACATCAGCTCCGGTGCCGTGGCTGAACATGATAGGCACAAGGCCTGCAAGTATTACACTCACGGTCATAATCTTTGGCCGGATCCTCTTCACAGCGCCGTACAGAACAGCCTCTTTCAGATCATTCACGTTATTCAGCTTTCCCTCTCTCTTCCATTGTTCATAGGCCAGATCAAGATATAGAAGCATTACAACGCCGGTTTCCGCGTCGAGCCCGGCAAGGGCGATAATGCCTACCCAGACGGCAATGCTCATGTTATAGTTCAGAAGATACAGGAGCCAGAAAGATCCGACCAGAGAAAACGGCACCGCAAGAAATACGATAGCTGTTTTTGTCACGGATTTAGTATTGAAATAGATCAGTATAAATATGATAAATACTGTCAGGGGGATGACGAATTGCAGTCTCTTGTGGGTCTTCACGAGATACTCGTATTCACCGCTCCATTCAAGCCGGTAGCCCTCAGGCAACTTGACCCTTGATGCAACATTCTTTTTTGCCTCTTCTACATACCCGCCGACATCACGTCCTGAAAAATCAACAAATACATAGTTTGAAAGAAGCCCTTCTTCACTCTTTATGACTGTCGGCCCTTTAACAATATTGATATCAGCGATCTCTCCCAAAGGTACCTGAGGCAATGATGATGAATCAGGGATAGGACTCTTAGCTTCTGATTTCCCCATCCCCTGATCTTCTTCTTTTGGCATTACGGGAACAAGTATGCTTTTTATCCGTTCTCTATCATTCCTTAATTCTCGCGCATATCTTATATTTACAGAGTATCTTTCTCTGCCTTCAACAGTCGTCGTAACATTCATACCGCCAACGGCGGTTTCTAATATATCCTGGACATCATCTATTGAGAGACCATATCGCGCTATCTCATCACGCCTGGGGGTAATATCAAGGAAGTAGCCGGTTGTCACCCGCTCCGCATAAGCGCTCCTTGTGCCCGGTATATCTTTAACGGCATCCTCTACGTTTCTGGAAATCCTTTCTATCTCATTAATATTAGGGCCGATAACCTTCACCCCGACCGGCGTTCTTATTCCTGTGGCAAGCATATCAATCCTTGCCTTAATCGGCATTGTGAAGGAATTCGCCACTCCGGGGATTGAGAGCGCGTCGTTCATCTCGTCTTTCAGTTTTTCTACATCCATTCCTTTTCGCCACTCTGATTCAGGTTTAAGATTAATCACCGTCTCGAACATCTCGATCGGGGCAGGATCAGTAGCCGTTTCTGCACGTCCGGCTTTTCCGAATACCTGTGCAACTTCCGGTATCTTCTTTAAAATCTTGTCCTGTAACTGCAGGAGTTTCGATGCTTCGGATATTGATGCACCCGGAACAGTCACAGGCATATAGAAGAGCGTTCCTTCATAAAGCGGGGGCATAAATTCAGAGCCGAGCTTCATGAAAGGATAAACCGTACATGCCATAATAACTACCGCAAGGATGATAACCGTCTTTTTGAATCCGAGGGCAATCCTTGCTACAGGTTCGTAAATCTTGTGGAGCACAATACTCACCGGATTTTTTTCTTCAAGGCGTATCTTGCCTCTGATAAAAAGTGTCATAAGCACGGGGGTAAGTGTGATAGCAAGAAAAGACGAGAAAAGCATTGAGAAGGTTTTTGTATATGCCAGAGGCTTGAAGAGCCTTCCTGCCTGGGCTTGAAGGGTAAATACAGGCAGGAAGCCGACGGTTATTACGAGGAGTGAAAAAAAAAGCGACGGACCAACCTCTTTTGCCGCATCTATTATGATATCTATCCGGTTCCCCTGTCTTCCATGCGACTCCCAATCTCCAAGTTTTTTGTGTGCGTTCTCAACCATAATTATGGAAGCGTCTACCATCGCGCCTATTGCTATGGCGATCCCTCCGAGGCTCATAATATTGGACGTGACCCCGATGTAATACATGCAGATAAAAGAAATGACAATCGCAACAGGAAGGGTCAATATCACTACAAGGGCGCTCGGAAAGTGGAACAGAAATACAAGGCATACCACGCTGACGGCAAGGGAGAGTTTAATGATTTCATCTTTCAGAGTCTCAATGGATCTGTGAATCAGGTCCGTCCTGTCATACGTGGTAATGATCTTTACCCCTTTTGGCAGAGAAGGCTGAACATCCTTTGCGATCTTTTCTTTTACCCGTTCAATGACATTCAGTACATTCTCGCCAAAGCGCACAACGACAATGCCGCCGGCAACTTCTCCCCTTCCGTCAAGGTCAACAAGACCTCTTCTTATCTCGGGACCGAGCCGTATGGTCGAAATATCCCTCAATAATACGGGAGTGCCTGAACCGTTTGTCTTAACGGAAATATTTTCCAGGTCTTTTATATCTTTTATATAACC
The DNA here is from genome assembly GCA_041660325.1 of Thermodesulfovibrionales bacterium. Lineage (GTDB taxonomy): Bacteria > Nitrospirota > Thermodesulfovibrionia > Thermodesulfovibrionales > SM23-35 > DYFC01. Next base: position 18,971 of record JBAZWR010000013.1, read on the forward strand.
ACGGCCCCTCACCATGTATTCAGCGCCTGAGAAATCAATTACCCTTCCTTCCACATCCTTATTGCTTTTTCTTACGGCATCGATCACCTTCATCAACGGAATGTTATATGCGGCAAGCCGGTTGGGATCTAATGCTATCTGGTATTGTTTAACGAATCCGCCGACGCCGGCAACCTGTGATACCCCCGGCACACTTTCGAGCGCAAGCTTGATGTTCCAGTCCTGTATTGAGCGGAGTTGTGATAAATCATTTCCGCCGGTTTCATCTACAACCGCATATGTAAACCCCCATCCTAGACTCGTTGCATCCGGCCCCAACACAGGGTTGACATTGGCAGGCAACTTATCCCTGACCGATTGGATGTACTCAAGCACGCGGCTCCTTGCCCAGTATATATTCGTGCCTTCATCAAAAATTACATATATAAAAGAACTACCGAGGAATGAAAATCCGCGCACTGCCTGGACCTTTGGAGCGGCAAGAAGGGTTGATGAGAGAGGATATGTTATCTGGTTTTCCACGAGGTCCGGGCTCCTCCCGGGCCATTCGGTGAAGATAATCACCTGTGTATCGCTGAGGTCCGGTAAGGCGTCAAGAGGAATATTCCTGATTGCCCATATTCCCCATGCAGAGAGAACAAAGATAATGAGGAAGATTATGAATTTATTACGCGCACTGAATTCAATAATTTTTGGGATCATGATTTATTAGCGTAATCAGTGTTTATGTCCGCCGAGAGGAGTGACTCCTTTCAGTTGCGCTTCCGAGTCGATCAGGAATGTGGCTGATGCGGCAACCTTTTCACCTGCCTTCAAGCCCGTGATTATCTCGCTCAGACCTTCAGCCCTCACACCAAGCTTTACCTCCCGAGGCTCAAAATAACCGTCTCCCTTGTCAACATAAACAATCTGTCTTGTTCCGGTATCTATCACTGCATCATCCGGTATCGCAAGTTTTTTCCCAAGGTCGATCTTGATCTCAATGTTGGCAAACATCTGTGGTTTGAGCTGCCCGCTATAATTCGGTATTTCGAATCTCACCCTGGCTGTCCTCGTTGTGGTAGAAATAGTGGGATATATATAATCAATCCGCGAGAAAAACTCCTTATCAGGAGAATAACTGAGGGTAATCTTTGCACTCTGCCCGGGTTTTACAAGAAATATATCATGTTCATAAATATCGGCGAGTATCCATAATGTTGAAAGGTCTGCCACATCAAAAAGCTTCTCTCCAGGCATAACCTTCATGCCCCGCAAAGCCATTTTTTGCACAACGTACCCGCTTACAGGGCTGTAGATAGTAAGTGTTCTTATCGGTTTGCCTGTTTCTTCAATCTTTCTTATCTGTTCTTCATTAATGTCCCATAATCTTAATCTTTGTTTAGACGCCTCAAGTAATTTCTCCGCATCTGTTGAAAACATTTTACTGATGTTTTCAACGGGAAATCCCCCCTCCGCACTTTTACTAAGGGGGGGCAAGGTGGGATTACTTCCATTCCTTATTTCTTTACCCTGCGTCGCCCATTTCAATGCATTGATAAATTCCTGCTGTGTTGCAATAAGCTCGGGGCTGAAAATCTCTGCAAGCGCTTCTCCTTTTTTCACATACCTCCCCGTATAATCCACATAAAGTCTTTCCACCCATCCTTCAATTTTTGTATTTACAGTGGCAATCTTCCTCTCATCATATTCGATTCTGCCTACCGTCCTGATAATCTTCCGGAGAGGTTTTACGGAGACTTCGGCTGTCTTCACTCCAATTAATTGCCGTTTTTCAGGAGGTATCTCGATCGTCGGGGTTTCCTGCTCACCGGCAGTTTCCGGCTTTGCCTCAGGCGGTGCCGTATCAGGGGTGTGCCCTTCATGCTCGGAGGAATTTTGTTTCGCTGTTGTATTAATACTATTTTTTGAATAAACCTTTAATAAACCTGTCCTGGCAGAATAAATGAAAAGCCCGGAGAGCACCAATACAGCAATAATTATTATGAAACTCCTCTTTTTCATTTGATCTCCATATTTTCCGGTCCCGGACTGCTTACTCCAGTGACGGCTTCGAGTTTTGCAATCGCCTTTTCCCTTTCCACAAACTGTCCCCAATAAAGCAATTCGTAATCGAGAAGCGACTTGAGTCTTGTGATAACCGTTATGGCCTCAACCTTTCCTGTTGAGTATCCTGCAATTGCCAATTCAAAATCCTGGTTTGTTTTTGGAACTAACCCATTTTTATATAATTCCATCAGACTTTCCGCCGACTTCATCATCGAATAATTGTCCCTTATACTTGCAGCAATCATTAATTTTGTCCCTTCAAGCTCATATCTCGCCCCGGATAAAGACGCCTCGGATTCAAGCACTGCCTGCCTCTGTCTCGTCTTGTAGTAGATTGGGATATTTATAGTGGTTGTAAGGCTCCACATATCCTCGAACTGCCCTCCTCCCCTGTTAAAATAACTTGCATTGAAGGTAAAATCAGGAAAATATTCTTTTTTCGCCATCCTGACCTTCGCCTCTGTTGCTGCGACCATCTTTCCCCTGGATTTTATTTCAGGAGAATTTTCGACTGCCGTTTTGATCAGCATATCCATAGTGTAGTTGCATGAGGTAGAGGACAATTCGGCAGGCCTGCCTAATGGAGCGTTAACATCCCTGCCTATGGTTGTGTTAAGCATCGCCTCGATGGACTGTATTTTCTGTTTCAGCATCTCTTCTTTTTCGAGAAGCATATATTTTTCCGTCTGTGCCATCAGCACCTCCTGCTGTGGTCCCATCCCTGATGAATACCTTGCAATCGCGGCATCTTCTATCCTGTTGTAAAGGACCGACTTGTCTCTTATAATGTCTATTTCCCTATTTACAAAAAACAGGTCATAATAAAGCTCTTTGACTCTCGAAATTATTTTTAATCTCAACGAATCATATGAAGCCTTCAGGCTTTCCGATTCCCTTTCAGATATCTCACCCTTCAATGAACGTTTCCCCGGAAACGGGACCATCTGTGAAGCGGAAAACATCCATTGAGCATCAGACGTATCACTGTAAGTATATTTACTCCACCCTTCATTCTGATATCCGAACATAAACATGGGGTCCGGAAGGCTCTTTGCCTGCGGTATCCTATATACCGCGGCAGAGGCCATTGATTGGGAGACAAGAATCTCGGGATTGTGTTTTAATGCCTCATCAACTAATTCCTGAAGTTTCAAAGCATCGGCAAAGGCATAGGGAGCAAGAAATAAACAAAACGCCATAACCAATCCGCAAATAGCGGAAAGCGGAAGAAAACATGCAGACCTGAAAAAAAGTAAAAACATTTTATAAATTCCGTCCTTTAAATTCTTAATTTTCTCTGCTCACCAATTGCAAAAACTCATTACAAACGGCAGGGCTGATGCGATGAAAAGGTCTTGTAGTTCTCCTCGGCGAATCCGCCTGAGTGCGGACGACACCTTAATGTACTTTAATGCAATGCTATGGCCTTTTTCTGAAAGACACTGCAGGTTAAATCTGCATTTATGTGTTCGGAATATAGTCCTTTGTCGCATTATAAGACTTTTCATCGTGTCTGCCCTGCCGTTTATGCAACGGTTAGGTCGACTACATATATTTTCAAAACTAATGTGCATCAACACTGAACTTCATAGAAGCGGTTTTACCATCCCTTGTTATTTTCACAACAATATTCCATGGACCGTACATTGATATATTCATCTTTGCCTTATACTCATTCCCTTTTAATTCGGCATCCGTCTTATATCTCATTGCCGGCATACCCGGCATTGCAGGCATTGAATACTCAACTTTCACTTTTGCATCTTTTATATATTTGCCTGAAGCGTCCGTAATCTCAATTTTCATATTGTTATCACCGACGACCGGCGGGTTCTTGTCGATCTTCACTTCAACATTATAGTTACCTGCCTTCTTCTTAACTTCATAATCCTTTGCATAAACAACGCTTGAAACAAATAACACCGCAAGTATTATTACCATTATTTTTTTCATGACCTTTACCTCCCTTTGATGCCTGGTATTTTATAACCAGCTCTCTCTTTTGTTTCAAGTATATTACCATCAATGATTTGTTTCAAGTACACATTGACATTACACGCTTGTCCTCAACAAACCACGGACGCCAAACAGGAGAGATTGAAATCCGTTCCGTTCCCTTTGAAGCACACAAAGCAGGGGAAGATCGCGAGCGTTTCTTTCCGTTCCAGTTGAGCATCGTAAATAACTACCGGGGCGTTGAATGCGAGGAGAAATGCTCGTTCCTCAGCGAATATGGCGAGACGGATCAGTAGCGTTATGTCCGCTTATTTGTTACACCTACACACAAACACCTGAAGGCCAATAAAACGAGCGGGCAATAAAACTTGAAATAAACAAAAAAAGGGCGAGATATTCTACCTCGCCCCCGGTGATTTTACTTAACAAAACTTTGTTAACTTTCTTCTCTTCTCTGTCTTTTCAAACAAAATAAATAGACCTAAGGCCTGCAACCACCATAGAGATTGTCATTCCCCTGTTGATCATCGTGAGAATAGAGGATTTTGTATCCGAAGCGTTTATGCCGATAAAATGAACGTCATCACCGTTCTCATCTGCACGGTCGCTCTCCTCACAAAAGAAATGATAGGGCTGCAATTAGTACAGGTATTGGTGTTGCACATGCATAGGTAGCATCGTCGCCCTATCTCTAAAAGATGAACTGCCCTCTGTATATTGGTATAACCAGCCCGCTATCTTATCATCCCGTATTGCCGAACACCCATCATCAGAAGAAGGTTGTGCTGATTGCATAGCAACATCGCACATCGCGAACCCAGCTTTAGGAAAAGTTGAATAGGGAAAAAGTCCTCCAGGTACATAGTCCTCAACATTAAACACATTGAGTGCATTAGGAATTGGTAAAGCTAAACTCATACAATGTTCTTCTTCGTCACAAATAATACATTCCAATATTCGAGTGCAAAAATTACCCTGAGACTTCGGAGTCAGAATAATCCACCAGTTTAATGTGTCAGTTTCATTATTGACAATATTGTACCGGGGGAATAATTCAACAACTCCCAATTGAGGATCAAACAAATTCGGCACACCGTTGAACCCGGCATCTGTGTCATTCTGAATCCCCGTATGGAAGAAATTGCCCCATCCGATAAGAGACTCTGCAGTGCCCTTATATTCGACAGAGCCTGCATAATATGTTTTCCAGTCAATCACCATTTTAAATTGGTCTTTTCCGGTTGCCGACAACATATTGATTAGTTCTGCGCAATTACTCGAAATGACATCACGTTGAGTCCAATGGGCGTTCAGATCTAACTGAAAATCACCCTTTCGGTCCCTTAAATACGCTTTCCCATGTGTTTCATTGCCAGCTGTTTCAGCAACCGCAAACGAAGTTCGTAAAAGCCTCACAGACTTCATCACTGGATTTATCTTTGCAGGTGGTACTTCACAAAGAAATGGGAACGTTACGCTTGATGCCGGGGCGTCTTCAGCATGAACGATTCCGGCATAAAATAGAAATATAGTCAAGATAACTATTATTGAAAATACTTTTTTCATCTTTTCCCTCCTCATTACATTTGTTCTAAATCGTGGTTAGATTATATCCCCTTGCAAATAGACCCCCCTGCACCTCCCTTCCTCACATCCTTGTGTTTTCTCATGCAACTTGAAAGTCTCTAAGGTATATTCTGCTGTTTGAGTGTTTGAGTAGTAGTGTTGAGGGATTCCCTTTCCCCTTCAGCACATTTATATAGAAAAATAAAAAACTCGTCAAGTTGAAAAAATAGATTCATTTTGCGGGTTCAAGTTTGTAGGGGTCATTGGGGTCTGCCCTTGATCATTGACATTATTGATTTTGATTCTTTCTCCCATCCCTTTGAAAATCTACTGTCTTCCCTAAGTCGTTTCAATATCCTTTTATATTGATGCGTCACAGCCGATGGACTCAGCCCCCCTGCCATCTCTGCTATCTCTCTATTGAATGCAGATGTCTCCTTCTTTGATAAGAATATGAACATCAGCCTACCACGCCGTTCTTCAGATATGTCTATATTTCTAATCTCCTTTACTTTGTAATATCTGCATATGGTGTCTCTCATCTCTTCAAGGTCTATCCTGCCTTCGTATCTTCTCTTTGCCGTTATCTCGTCAGATTTCCTGCCGCTCTTTATCCCTTTAATGACCTTCCTGGTGAATTCCTTGCTCCCTAAGATCGCCTGCCCTATGATATCCTCTTTGGGATATTTTGATGGATTCTCTATCGCCGCCTCCACAAATCCTTTATATCTCTTCCAGGCTGCTTTCCTCTTTTGGCCGTATTCCGCTAAAAGCCAGTCCGTATTCAGCCATTCAGGTCTTTCTTTCTTCCCGATGTAGTATCCGTAACTGCTCCACTTATATCCCTCCGCCTTCTCCGCAAGCCCTGCCCTCACCGGATTCAGATGTATGTACCTGCTCAGTTCAAGAAGGTATCCCTCTTTCTCTACACACAATGATTTGTATCTCCCTGCAAATACATGCCCAACCCATCCCTTTTGCCGTCTGAGAAAACTTCCATAGGTTGACCCTATGTAGTGCATTGCTTTTGCAAGTTCTCCCTGTGGCGCTGTCAGAAGCAGATGGTAATGGTTTCCCATGATGCAGTAAGCGTAAAGGTCTATCTTGTATTTCTCTACCGCGTTTTGAAGCGTTTCGATGAAGTATTCTTTGTCCTGATCTTCCGCAAAGATATGTTCCCCTCTGTTGCCCCTCGATATGATGTGATATACCGCTCCTTCATACTCTATTCTCAACGGTCTTGCCATGTGGTGCATTATAAGAAACCGCCGTTGGTTTGTCAAGCTTCAAGGGCAGACCCCCTTTGCCCAACCGGAGATAAATGTTTTTGTCCGGGCGAAAGCATTCAATCTATGAAACTGTTGGAATTTCCGGGAGTGAATTAATGAGCCAGCCCGTTTGTGAACTGGCCCATCAATGTATTACTAAATCCTTTTCTATTTCTTAAATTTATCAGGGAATTGTTTTACGATGCCATCTGTCAGAGCATCTGCAAACATGAGCATATGTACATGGCCTTTATCATAAAAATCGATATCTGCTGCCCAATCCTTTTTAAGTCTGGAAACAACCTCTCCCGTAGTATATTCAAGATGTTTATACAGCATATCTACCAAAACTTGCTTTGGCCAATTAGGATTGGCACCGCTTAAAAAAACAGCTATATCGTCAGCATTCGCATGCCACTTTTTATTGGCTTTCGTCAAATCTTCATTGTTGCCCATTTTAGCAGCTTTGACAACTTCAGTAGCTATTAATATATGATCTCTCAGTAAAGCAGCTAATTTTTTCCCTGCCTCATCTCCATAAATCGGCTTTATCGCATTACCGATATCATCCTGGTTTTTGAGAAGTCTTTCCGCGATTTTGCCTGCGTCTTCAAGATCAGCCAGTACACTTATGATGTAGTTCCTTGTGTATATTATATGGTCTTCCCATAGTTTCCTCATAGCCATTCTTAAATCAACAACTGATTTGTTGCACAGCATTTTTTCGGTCATTTTGCCCTTCATGGGCTCCGCAGATGAAATACTCACCATAGCCGTTATAACAAATACAACCAAAATACAGCTTAAAATACCTTTTTTCATTGTAGCCTCCTGATTAAATTTAGGTTGTAAAAAAAGAAGTGGATGTCCTTCCCCTCTAAACCGAAACACCTCCTTTCATGCAGTAAAAGACAAGCCTTTTTCACAGTGTGTCGTACTTTTGTTATGTCTGCAACGATCTTATGATAATAACGCCGTTGGTTTTAATTTATTATGTACAACAATAATTATACCGATACCGTATTTTTCGGTTTTATGGCAAAATTATAGCACATCCGAAACGTTATAAAAAGTTAAGAATTTAATAATATCAATATGTTTTATCAGGCGGCATTCGGCATTTTGTGGTTATAAGGACTAAAAACCGATTCGGTATAACATAGGATTTTTGTCAACTTCTCATTATTCCCTTTTGTACTCAACACAATTATGTCGTGTCCGGGATGTGCGGCGTACAGGAAGGAGTTTTGCTACTATGCCACCAATGCAGCATCGTGCATCTTTCACCCCGAAGGGAACATACCATTTTCCCTTTGATTTATTTCAGAGTCAACATCGGATAGTCCGTATAACCTTTTTCACCAGTCGTGTAGAAGGTTTGCTCATCCCACTTTGCCAGTTTAGCATTGAGTTCAAATCGCTTGGGCAGGTCAGGATTAGAAATAAATAGTTTTCCAAAAGCTACCAGGTCAGCCAGACCCTCTTCGATTACTTTATTTCCTTTTTCCTGATCAAAATTATTGTTAATGATCAAAGTTCCCTTATATTTCGGTCTGTACCGCTTGGCAATATTAGGTTCTGCATAAGGGACATTCGTCACATCTGTAAATGGCTCCGACAAATGTACGTAAGCCAATTTATAATCATTCAACCGCTCTACGATATAATCAAAGGTCGGAATGGTTTCCTCGTCGAGTGTCATCCCAAAGGCTCCGTGCAGCGATGGATTTAGGCGTACCCCGATATGGTTTTCCGGCATTACCTTCTTTATTTCATCGATGACTTCAAAAAGTATCCTCGCCCTGTTCTCTATAGACCCCCCATAGCTATCAGTTCTGATATTAGAAGTCCTGTTGAAGAACTGGTGCAAGAGGTATCCGTTTGAGGCATGGATCTCAACTCCATCAAAACCTGCATTCATTGCATTTTTGGCACCGTCACGGAAATCCTGCACGGTTTGCCTGATTTCATTGATTGTCATCGCCTTAGGTATTACTGTATCCTTAAACCCTTCGGGAGTATAAGACTTCTCGTTTGGGTTCAACGGTGAGGGTGCAAGAGGAAGTTCACCATTGTGAAAATCCGGATGGGACATTCTGCCTACGTGCCACAACTGCAAAAATAGTTTACCCCCCTTGTCATGAACAGCCTTGGTTACCTTCTTCCAGCCCTCGACCTGCGCTGAAGAGTAAATTCCCGGCGTATTGACATAACCGACCGCTCTCTGTGATATCTGCGAACCTTCAGTAATAATAAGACCGGCGGAAGCCCGTTGCTCATAATATTTGGCCATGACGTCTGTTGGTGCATTCTCAGGATTATTAGCTCTGCTTCTCGTCATAGGTGCCATCGCTACTCTGTTGTTCAGCGTGATGTCACCCATAAGGTATTCTCTTAGTAGTGACTGTTCTTTAGACATACGGTTCTCCTTTGTGCATTCGTATAAGGAATGGGTTAATTTCTCATAGTGTATCCGGCGGCTATCATCATCGGTTTATAGTCAAAGTCTACACTGTTTGATGGAGTTTGAGAAGGGGTTAGGTTCCGTGTATTTTCAACATCTTATTTCCGCCTCGCTGGAACTCATATTCCACCCCCACAATTTCTGCTCTATACCCCATTCCCTCTATATTCTTTATAACCGGCTCGACATATGGTGAAGGCTTTGAGCCGAGTTTTAATAACGGAAATATCCGAACCTCATAAGCTACTCGGCACATTTCATGAACAGAATTTATATGAAAGTCCAAGTTGAGATGCTCACTATATAAAAATAGAAAATGAGAACACAAAGCAAATGACATTTGTTTTCTCCGGAACAAATATTAGCCCGGCTAAAAATCTATAACCAAGAGGTCCCTTGATCACCAGCGGCACTATTGAGGATTATAGCAATTTTACGAGGTGCGGAGTTCGGAGTAGAGTATGGGTTCAATAATCATGGAAGTATTTTGCGCAGAGAATGTTGCAGATATTATTTTTCGATTATTGGTTGAAACATGTTACATTTTAGCACATTGGAATTGTGCGGACTTCAGGAATGAGGTCGCAAAAAGATTGTATCGTTCGGGGGCCGCATTTAAAACGCCCATTTAAAAGAAGAGAAAAAGAATTTATGTTTATCTGGACTTTATTTCATTCCCCGGTGGTAATAGGCCCTTGGGAAAAAATAATCTTGTCGAATTTACGATTGAGGGTTTTACTCTCAAAATTTAGCATCTCAAGGCCGGGTCTGAAAGACATATTCTGCCCTACCACTACTTTCATTTTGGGGACTGCTAACCATAGTTTTTTATCGCTTTTCTCAAGACAGACATAAGTGTATCCACCGCTGTCCATTGTTTCAACTACCTTACCCGATAATGCAGATGTGTCTTTTATCTTTTCTGTCGGCTGATCGGCAAAAAGACTTTTCCCGGTGGTCAAAAACAAAACACTCAAAACCATAATTGATAATATTACTAAACGTTTCATGTTACACTCCTTTGCCGGTTATCTTAACGAATACCGGTCCTTCCTTATATATTCTCTCTTATAGACATTGTTCTTTCACTTCAAAAATAGCTTGCTCAATACTTACGGTTTTTTTCGACCGGTTATGAGAAATACGGTAAATGGTCGCACTCCTCCATCAGAAACCGGTTTCATTACTTCTGCCGCCGTCCTGTCCCGGATATCGCCGAATCCCGCATCCATAAAATACCGGCGAAGCTCTGCCCGATCAAAGCCGAAGTGGAATATGCCGTCATTATTGTCGTGAAATCTACCATCGTCAAGGTCAAGATCGGCAATACAAAGATATCCGGAAGGCGCAATAATCCTATAGAATCGATCAAGCAGAGGTCTGATTTCTTTAACATGATGCAGGGTCATGCCGCTTACAATCAGGTTATAATTACCTTCCGGAATATCGGCCTTTTCAGTGTCTATGTATTGGGTCTTTACATTGGGAAGATTTTGTTTGTCGATCTTTGCTTTAAGAACATCAATCATTCCCTGGGAACTGTCAACGCCTGTTATGGAATGGACTACCGGCTGCAACCGGAGGGTCAATAGCCCTGTGCCGCAACCAAAGTCCAGGACATCCATAGTGGAAGTCAACACGATTTCGTCCGATATTGCAGCTACTATGTCGTTTGCCAGCTTGACCCGTGCCGGCGCCTCGTCCCAGGTGGCTGCCTCCTTGTCAAAATCGCGCCTTTCGGTGTTCATTTAGACCTCTCCGCCTTACAGGAAGTATTTTGCATAATAATGAATAACCCGAAAAATGTAATTAACCTATCGAAGAAACTGCGAATGTTTAACATAAATTTATTTTTCGATACCATAGTGTACTTATTATAGATGTGTTACCAAAATATTTTTATGCAATTACCATGAACTATCTTTTTAAATAATATCATCGAGTTAAATAAATTTATTTTGGACATACGCAGTTATTATCAATATCGGCTTAAATCTTATTTCAAGCCGATATCTTTTGCAGCTTCCCTTAAAAGCTTTTCATTTTTCTTAATACTTTCCATTAAGGAGTCTGCCGACTTTTTGGCTGCCACAACCAATTTGTCTGCCGTGTTATACCTGTTTTTTAATTCCTTTGCATCCGGAGCTAAATTGCCATTGTGACAACCCTTGCATTGGTCCCATTCCCCGGCAATAGAAAGATTAGATAAAAATAACGTTGTAAAGCAAATAATGAAGAAAGCGGAAATCATTTTTTTGAAAATCATTTCTTCTCCTTATCTTACCGGTAATTTTGATAATTTATAAAGAAAATATGCTTTATTGTTAAGTATATCACAAGCGCGGACTTCAGGAATTGAGTCGCTTAGCGCCGGATTCGGGAAACAGGCGATTAATTTTTTCTAAGTATTAGCCCTGATTATTCATAAAATTAGCATCAGCGACCGAGAATGTCCGCCTCAGGCGGATTCGCCGAGGAGAAAGCGCAAATACTTTATTATCGGTTCAATCAGAATAATCCGTGAATAATCCGGGTTAGGACATAAAAAGATGATTCCGCACTTTTTTCATGATATAATTTAAAAAAGTGTTGATGAATTAATAAGGGAGGTATGACATGGCCGAGATTAAATGGGAAAGGGATTTTGAGATGGCAATAGCGAAGGCGAAGAAAGAAGGCAAGCCGGTGTTCCATGACTTCTGGTTCGACGGTTGAGTCGGCTGCGCTGCAATGAATGCGGGTCCGTATTCGGATGAGAAGGTGCAGAAGTTCATTGAGGAGGAGTACGTCCCCTTAAAGAGCCAGTGTTTCTGGAAGGAACGGACGGAACTCATGAAACAGTTCGACATCGCCTGGACTCCTACGTTCCTGTTTCAGGACTTCGGGGGCAGGGTGCACAGAAAGCTTGTCGGATACATTCCTGTAGATGACTTTCTCGCACAGCTGAAATTCGGCAAAGGCATGGTATTTTTCGAGAAGGAACGGCATGAGGAGGCGGCAAAACGGTTCAGGATGGTCATTGAAGAGCATCCCAACGCGGGAGCAGCTCCCGAGGCGATTTTTTTCCTTGGCGTCGCTGAATATAAAAAGACTCACGAGGCAAGCGCGCTTCGCCGGGCATACGACACACTTACGGAAAAATATCCTCAGAGCGAATGGGCGCGCCGGGCCCAGCCATACTCGGCGATACCGAAGTAAACGAGAAATATCCTATGCCGTAAACTGCAAAAGCACGGAGTATAAAGTCGGTGCATCTGAAAGACAGCTTCTATCAATGTGTCACCGATTGAAAGCCTCTAACTAATTTAATAGTTAGAGGCTTTCTTTTGTGCGTCTGTGGAGGAGAATAGCGAGCGCGTCGCTTTCTTCCTCCGGATAACAGATTTTGAATTCTCCGGCACTAACGCAATGATAGATGCCATTTTAGCTTCATGGAAATCTCCATGCGGTCTACCACTTAGCGCCGCTATTGCGCCGGAGGAGGCATACCCGGGGATGGCGGAGAATACATCGGCGGCGCATAGCCCGAGCCCGGAGGCGGAGGTGGCGGTATTCTCCGGATAGAATGAGTCCGTGTCACCACTCCCGGAATCTGGTTGCCCTTGGCATACATGCACTGCTGATATGCAATATCGTATCGACGCTGCGCCTCCCATCCATAAACCCTCGCAGAATCGGCGCCCGTTGCAGTCCCGAGAAAAAGTCCGCTCGCGGCGCCGATGGCCGCGCCGGCACCCATATCACCTGAGGCAGAGCCAATGGCCGCGCCGAGGCCCGCTCCAATGACCGTACCCGCTACAGCGCCTGTGACGGTATTCTGATTGACCGTTTCTTGAGGGGACTGTCCAATCTGCCGTGCTGCCCACTGCCTGCAGACGGCGTCATCAACCTGGAATACCTCAAAAGGTTTCCCGGGCGGTGGCAGCACCATCACACTGGGACCCTTGGGGATGGTCGCACATCCACCCATCACCAGCAAAGACAGAAATAGAACAATGATTATTTTACGGCTCATCATGTCTTCACTCCTCCTCGTCCGGCGGAGCTGGCGGAATAACTTTCAACCAGCCACCAGGACACTTTTTTACGTATGGATAGTAACCCTGGGGATTTTGGCAGAAATACCAATAATACTGTTCCTCTGGCTGGACATATACCGGAGGCTGCTGCTGGATGACCGCGGGTGTTTCCGGATAGTATGGATAATAGTACGGATAGTACGGAGGACCCCACCACCACGGCCCCCATTCACCCCATCCAGGCCCGATCCATATACCCCCATGCCAGGAGGCGTCACCGCCGTGATGTTCACCTCCGCCATGACGTTCACCTCCGCCATGATGGCCACTCCCACCATGCCAGGCGCCGCCATCAACTGCATACCCAGGCATGGTGCTTGCTAAGAGAAGCACCAAAACAACAAGGACAAGACAAATCGCCTTTTTCATTTCCATCTCCTTTTATGCGGAGGCTTTCTTGTTCCTTCCTCCACAATTAAGAAAATCTTATCCCTTTCCTCTTATTATTATAATAGATATTGAAAACAATCAAACGGTATGGCTGTAAATTGTATAGACCTTACCCTTTAATTTACTCTTTAGTATCAACTATATACCTTGGTTTCACTTTTTTTATAAGGCACATTTTTCAAGCCCTGACATTTACCATTTCTCCCAGTGAATATTTTCAGGTTTGTATTTGTCTTTTGGCTTATCTGTTCCTGTGGGATGTCCTACAGGGATAACATTCAGCGGAATGACGTCTTGCGGGATATTCAGAGCTTTTCTTGCAACATCCATCCTGTCTTTATACGGATATGCAGCGGTCCAAACCGCACCTAATCCCAACGCTTCGGCAGCTAATAATATATTCTCGCTTGCGCAGGCGCCGTCAATAACCGCTAATTCCGGACTTTTTCCATTTGCCTTTTCCGGTATGGCACAAACAATAATCGCAGCCCCTGCTTTGTCTAACATTTTGGCATAGGGCAATCCCGCAGCAAGGGCGTCAAGGGTTTTCCGATCGGTGACGACGACAAATGCCCAGGGCTGCTTGTTCATTGCAGTCGGCGCTGCCATGCCTGCCCTAATGACTTTATCCAGCGCATCCTTACTTACACTCTGTCCGGTAAAACTGCGGACACTTTTGCGGTTATGAATAACGGAAATAGCATCAGACATTTTTCCCTCCTTTTCTGCAAAAGCAACAGACCATACGGGCAACAAAACCATGACCATTACTATACTCATAAAGAATTTTACCGTTTTCATATTGACTCCTTTTTGCCTTTAACGTATTGTCAAAACTTAACCACGGAGAACATATTTAATAATAATATATTACAAGATAATTATATCTACCGTGTAACGCAGCGTTCAAACTTAAATTCACTTGCCTTGCGCCTCGGCCATATTTCCAGGTGCCGGCAGAAAGACAGCCGCTCCCAGTCCTCATTGCGATAGAATTTGTAGTTCCAACCCTGCGCAAGGTAAACTTAAAGATATATTGAATACTATAAAAAGGGGGCTTCAATGCAAAGAAGGGAGTTTCTAAAGTATTCCACAATAGCGGGGTGCGGTTTATTTCTGGGAGAAAGACTCGATTTAATCACTCCGGCAGAGGCGGCTGAACGCTATGATTTAGTCGTTGCCCGGGGAGCAGGGAAGTCCGCCTCATTCATTACAAAAGCCGCCGTTGACGCTTTCGGGGGTATGAAGAGATTTATCTCAAGGGGGGATGTTGTTGTAATCAAACCTAACATCGGATGGGACAGGACCCCGGAACAGGCTGCTAATACCAATCCTGAAGTAGTTGCCGCCATTGTGAAACTCTGCTTTGAAGCAGGCGCCAAAAAAGTCAAAATCTTTGACAGAAGTGTAAATGATCCCCGGAGGTGCTACAAACAAAGCGGTATCGCGGATGCCGTATCTTCACTCGGCGCCGAGGTCAGCTTCGTTGACGACAGGAGATTCAAAGATGTATCGATAAAGGGACAAGTTCTCACATCATGGCCGTTATACACCGACGTATTAGAGGCCGATAAGCTCATCAACATTCCTGTTGCAAAACACCACGGCCTCGCAAAACTTACGATGTCGATGAAAAACTGGATGGGTATCATGGGAGGACAGAGGGGAAGAATTCATCAGAAAATTGGTGAGTGTCTCGCTGATATATGTCTGGTCGTGAAACCCACTCTTACGGTACTCGACTCGATTCGGGTTCTTACCACAAACGGTCCGCAGGGTGGAAGCCCGGCCGATGTGAAGAGATTGGATACGGTAATCGTCGGCACAGATCAGGTCGGCATTGACTCCTACGGTGCTACACTGTTCGGCATGAAAGGGAGCGATCTTTCCTATGTGAAAGCGGGTGCAGCGGCAGGACTGGGCGTTATGGACCTTTCCAGGCTGAAGATTAAAAAGCTGAATGTCTAAGAAGACCCTCAGAAAGATTACCCAAGGCCTTTTCCTTCTCCTTTTCCTCTTCCTATTTATTCAGACGGAATCAAAAGGCAATGATACGCTCGGCTATCCCGTTAAACTTTTCCTGGACTTTGATCCATTAATTTTTATCACCACCCTACTCGCCTCGCATGGCCAAAAAATCCCTTTAGCCTTTTTTCTATCTCTGTCGCTCATTCTCGCAACAGTGGCGCTCGGCAGAGTATTCTGCGGATGGATATGCCCGCTTGGCGCCCTGCACAACATCGTCGGCTCGCTGAAAAGAAGATATCCCCATAAAATACGCGCCGGGTGGTACAAAGCAAAGTACTATATCCTTTTCGTGCTTATCGCCTCGTCTATCTTCACCTTTCAAA
>JBAZWR010000014.1:0-34522 GCA_041660325.1 Thermodesulfovibrionales bacterium
CAAAAAGATGATTTACCTCAACATCGGAGACCCGCCCCAGTACGGCTTCAAGCCGTTCAGTGTGATAGCCGAGCGGGTGAAGAGCGCTCTCGACGAAAACTTCAAGGGCTACGCGCCTTCCGAAGGAGACGAGCAGCTCAGAAAGACGGTTGCGAAGATTGAGAAGTGCAGGCCCGAGGACGTGTTTGCCGTTGCGGGCCTTACCGAGGGCATAGATTTCTTCTTCCATTCATTCATAGGGTTCGGAGAAAAGGTCCTGCTTCCTAACCCGTCATATTCGCTCTACCTCAGCAAGGCCAAACAGTTCGAGGGCGACAGCGTATTTTACAGGCACGATGCGGAGGGTCAGATAGACGTAGAAAACCTGGCAAAAAAAATCGAGGGCGCAAAGGCGATGGTGATAATCAACCCTAATAATCCGTTGGGCTCCGTCTATTCCGAAAAGAACCTGTCAGAGGTGGTTAATCTCTGCGCCGAGTATGACGTACCCATATTCTACGACGGGTCCTATGACCAAATCGTATTCGAGGGCAAGCCGATTGATTTCAGGAAGATAGCCAAAGACAAGATACCGTTCATATACGGAAGCTCGCTTTCCAAGGACTTCAATTATCCCGGCGCAAGGATAGGCTGGGTAGCGTTCCACGGAGATAAGTGGTCCGAGGTCAAGAATGCCTTTTTCCTGCTGTGCAACCAGCGCCTTTCCGTAAATTGGGAATACCAGAAGGCCGCTGCCGCTGCAATAGCAGACCCCTCATATCCGGCTTACGTTGCAGAGCTGAAGAAGAAGCTCATGGAAAGGAGGGACACTTTCGTGAAGATTACGAGGGATATGCCGCTTTCGTTCCCGGTCCCGAACGGCGCGTTCTATGCATTCATAAAGATAGAAACTCCGAAATGGAAGAAAGACCTGGAATTTGTGCGTGCCGCACTAAAAGAAGGGGTAGTATTTGTCCCCGGTTCAGGGTTCGGAAGACAGGAGGACGGAGTGTATTTCAGGACCACGTTCCTGCCCGAGCCGCACATAATAGAAGAGGCATTCGACAAAATCAGACGGATTTTGTGAACCATTGTTTCACTCTTAATATAAATGATTCTTCTATCTATCGTCCGAAACGCTGCGGACATTTCAATATAATTCCCGCCTAACGGATTTGAAAAGGAATTTAGGTGAGACTGCCGGAATGGATAAGAACGGATTCCACTAAAGGGCTTCATAACACAAAACGCCTGTTGAGAAGCTTCGGGCTTACTACTGTCTGTGAAGAAGCGCGATGCCCCAATATCGGCACATGCTTCTCAAAGCCCGCTGCAACCTTCATGATACTCGGTGCAAAATGTACAAGAAACTGCGGCTTTTGTGCCGTCGAATCATCCGTCCCTGAACGGCCTGACAGTGAAGAACCCGTAAAGGTTGCTATGGCTGCACGTGATATGGGACTGCGTTATATCGTTATTACTTCGGTGACCCGTGACGATCTGCCCGACGGCGGTGCGGAACAGTTTGCAAAAACTATTAATGAGGCGAGAAAATATCTGCCGGATTCAAAGGTTGAGGTCCTCACACCCGACTTCAATGGAAATTTCAACGACCTTATGACTGTTTTACATGCAAAACCTCATGTTTATAACCATAACTTGGAAACGGTACCGGGACTTTATCCTGCCGTCAGGCCCCTTGCCGATTACCGGCGTTCACTCAGTATGCTGGAATATACAAAGAAAAACGCTCCGGATATATACACTAAGTCAGGCATAATGCTTGGTCTCGGCGAATCGTTGGGCGAAGTACTTGAAGTCCTGCATGATCTCCACAGCGTGGGATGCGATATCGTTACCATCGGGCAGTATCTCAGGCCGACAAGAATGAATCTTCCGGTTGCCGAATATATACACCCTGAGGTATTTGAAAGGCTTCGCATTACAGCCCTTTCTATGGGATTCAGGCATGTCGCCTCGGCTCCGCTGGTGAGGAGTTCAATGAATGCGGAAGATATGTATAATATATAGATGAGTCGCCTAAAAGATTTTTTATCATGTCTCCCTTTCAATATGAGAACATCTTTTGCAATGTTTAGGTTGAGTTTTAACAATACATGACTGATTGGAGAAAGCTATGAAAAAAGACGGGATCAACGTAGGTATCATCGGTTTTGGGATTGTAGGGAGCGGCACTGCAAAGGTACTCCTCACCAACAAAGATATCCTGAATGAAAGACTTGGTTTCAAGTTAAACCTCAAGAGGATAGCCGACCTTGATATAACAACGGACAGGGGGATAAAGATACCCGAAGGGGTTTTAACAACGGATGTAAACCTGCTTTTCAACGACCCGGAAATTGATATAGTCGTCGAACTTATCGGAGGGATCAAGCCTGCCAAAGATTTCATCATGAAGGCGATCCAAAACGGCAAGCATGTGGTGACTGCAAACAAGGCCCTGCTTGCGACCCATGGGACTGACATATTCAATGCCGCGCGGGAGAAGGGGGTTGAGGTCGGGTTTGAGGCGTCCGTAGCCGGCGCAATCCCTATCATCAAGGTGATGAAGGAAGGCCTTATTGCAAACAGGATAAAGGCCATCTACGGAATAATCAACGGGACGTCGAATTATATCCTCACCAAGATGACCGATGAGAATGTCGAGTTTGCGGATGCATTAAAAGAAGCGCAGGCTCTCGGATATGCCGAAGCAGATCCCACATTTGACATAGAAGGGATCGACACCGCACATAAGCTTACAATACTTGCCACCCTGTCCTATGGCATTCCTCTTTCCTTTAGTTCCGTACATATAGAAGGGATTTCAAAAATTACCGCGCAGGACATTAACTTTGCGTCAGAGCTGGGTTACAAAGTTAAGCTGCTTGCCATCACAAAAGAAACAGACGGTGAAATCGAACTCAGGGTGCATCCGACGATGCTACCAAAAGATTATCTGATTGCAAAGGTAGACGGACCATTCAATGCTATTTATGTTGAAGGCGATGCAACCGGTTCAACCATGTATTACGGCAGGGGGGCCGGTTCCGTTCCTACAGGGAGCGCGGTAGTAAGCGACATAGCGGATATCGCAAGGAATATCCAAAAAAACGCTCTCGGAAGAGTGCCGACTATTCCAAATATTTCAGGGGACGTCCGGATAAGAAAGATGGATGATATAACCTCCCGGTATTATTTCAGATTTTCCGCATTGGACAAGCCGGGTGTCCTTTCAAAGATTTCAGGGATACTCGGTAATCACAATATCAGCATAACCTCGGTCATTCAAAAAGGCAGAATGGTCGGCGAGGCTGTGCCGCTTGTGGTTCTCACCCATGAGGCAAAGGAAAAAGATATGCGGCTGGCAATTGAAGAGATAGACAAACTGCCGGTTGTTATGGGCAAGACCGTGATAATAAGGGTTGAAGGAAAAGAAGGGAATTAACCCCTCGGTTGTATAGAATGAAACTTACTGAAGATCAGCTCCGGCGCTACAGCAGGCATCTCCTCCTGCCTGAGGTTGGGGAACAGGGGCAGATAAAGATTTTAGAATCAAAGGTGTTTATGGTAGGCGCCGGAGGTCTCGGTTCGCCTGTCGGTTACTACCTGGCAGCTGCAGGGGTCGGCACTATAGGTATCATAGATAACGATGTCGTGGATCTCGGCAATCTCCAGCGTCAGATAGCCCACAGCACCAAGACTTTGGGCAGACCAAAGGTTGAATCCGCAAAAAACACCTTTGAATCTCTGAACCCCGATGTAAATGTAGCGGCTATCAATGACCGGCTCACAAAACATAATATCCTCGAGCTGATAAAAGACTATGATATTGTATGCGACTGCAGCGACAACTTTGCAACAAGGTTCCTGGTAAACGACGCCTGCGTCTTGTTGAAGAAACCCCTCGTTACAGGCGCGGTATTCAAATTTGAAGGCCAGCTTACCGTTGTAATGCCGGGCGAGGGGCCGTGTTACCGATGCTTATTTGAAGAGCCTCCTCCTCCGGGTATCCTGCCGTCTCCGCAGGATGACGGTCTTCTCGGCTTTTTGCCGGGCGTCATCGGAACGCTGATGGCGTCGGAGGTCATAAAGCTCATCATCGGCAAGGGAGAGATACTAAAGGGAGAACTCCTGATATACGATGCATTAAAACTGTCCTTCAGAAAGGTAACAATCCCAAAAAATCCCGAATGCGCCGTCTGCAGCGACAACCCGACAATAACGGAACCGGTTGATTACAGATAAACTCACCAGTTGCAAAAATATCTCTATTTTGCAGTAAAATGTTTATAATGGAGTTCGGAAGCCGGGTAACTTTAAAAAAAGAAGGTTCTTATCTGCATAGCTTCTTATCTTAAATAGTCTTAAAGGGGATACCATGAAATATGTTGTGATGATAGGCGACGGCATGGCAGACAGGCCGTTGGAAGAACTGGGCGGCAGGACGCCTTTGCAAACAGCCTCCACACCGAATATGGACAGGCTTGTTCAACACGGAATAATCGGCAAGATCAGGACGGTCCCGCCGGGCTATAGCCCGGGTTCCGATGTTGCAAACCTGAACATCCTCGGGTATGACCCCCGGGAATTCTATTCAGGCCGGGCGCCTCTGGAAGCGGCCAGCATCGGCATCGCACTGAAAGAGGATGATGTAGCTTACAGATGCAATCTTGTCACACTGAAATACAATAAAGAAAAGACCAGGGCGGTTATGGATGATTACAGCAGCGGTCATATAACGACTGAAGAGGCCGGAGAGCTTATTACCGAAATCAATAATTCAATCGGCACGGACCAAATCAGTTTTTATCCCGGCGTCAGTTACAGACATATTATGGTCTGGTCTTCCGGCATTACCGATATTGAATGCACGCCGCCGCATGATATTACCGGCAAAGATATTGCGGATTATCTTCCGGTTGGAGACGGCGAGGATATTTTACGGGAACTTATGTTGCAGGCGTCGGGGATTCTTGAAAGCCATCCCATAAACAGGGAGAGGATCAAAAAAGGCAATAAACCTGCAAACAGCATCTGGTTCTGGGGACAGGGTAAAAAATTGAATATCCCTACGTTCAGAGAAAAATATGCGCTTGAAGGCGCTCTCGTATCTGCCGTAGATCTGATGAGAGGGCTTGGGATCAATGCCGGCTTTGAGATACTTCAGGTTCCCGGAATCACCGGATACTTAGATACAAATTATATCGGCAAGGCCGAAGCCGCGATGAAGGCCCTCGAAAAGGTCGATATTGTCTATATACATGTAGAGGCGCCGGATGAGGCCGGCCATTCCGGTAATGTAGCGGATAAAATCAGGGCAATCGAAGATTTTGACTCACTGGTGGTGGGCACTGTATTAAAAGGGATGGATTCTTTTGATCAATACAGGATACTCATTTTGCCGGACCACGCAACTCCGTTAGCCGTCAGGACCCATACTGAAGAACCCGTGCCCTTTGTCATCTACGACAGCCGGATAAAAAAGGAGCATAAAGGCATAGGATTCGATGAATCAATAACCGAAAATGATGAAGCCCTCTTTTTTGAGGAAGGGCATAAATTAATGGATTATTTTATAAAAGGCAAATGACCGGTAAAGAAAAAATATCGGAGATTCTGAAGCGTTTAAAAAAAGAATATCCCGATCCGAAAACGGCCCTTAACTTCTCGGACCCCTTTCAACTGCTTGCCGCAACAATACTATCGGCGCAGACTACGGACGTCCTTGTCAATAAGGTCACCGAACGGCTCTTCAGCAAGTACAAAACGGCAAAAGATTATGCAAATGCCTCTCTTGAAGAACTTCAGATGGTTGTGAACTCAATAAATTTTTACAAGACCAAGGCAAAGAATATTCAGGCTTCCGCAAAAATAATCACGGAACAATTTAACGGAAAAGTTCCTGATACAATGGAAGAACTCATAACACTGCCGGGTGTTGCAAGAAAGACAGCCAATATCGTTCTTTCGAGCGCTTATGGAATTAATGAGGGTATCGCCGTTGATACCCATGTGAAAAGACTCTCCAACCTGCTCGGCCTCACTAAATATCAGGACCCCGTCAAAATAGAAAAAGACCTCATGGCAGCGACGCCCAAAGAGAAGTGGGGGACTCTTTCACACCTTTTGATATATCATGGCAGAAAGATTTGTCAGGCAAAAAAACCGAAGCACAATGAATGTGTCCTCTTCGATATCTGCCCTTCAAGAGATAAGTAAACGCTATAAACAATAATAATTATTAACCCGGAGTAAGGAGACACAAGGAGTTAAAAATGAATATACTGGTGAGAAATTTATCCAGGGCAGTAACTGAAAATGAGCTCCTACAGATGTTTCTGCCATTTGGCAGTGTAAGGTCGCTTAACATAGTAACCGACGAATCTTCAGGCAAATCAAAAGGGTTCGGGTTTGTTGATATGCCTGAAGATTCCGAAGCCGGAGCAGCGATAACAGCGCTTAACGGCAAACTTGTCCGCGGCGAAAAGATAAGGGTAAAAACTACAAATCAAAACTTAGGCTCTTTCCAAAACGCTCCTGCCGAAGCGCGGACTGAACGTTTTAAGGCCGGGGGAAGGAAGAACGTAAGCAAAAGAAGAGGCAGCGTAACGGGAAAACAGTATTAGGGGCATATTATGGGTTAACTTGCCCGCAATGCCTCTACTATATTCATTCTCGACGCCCTTACTGCCGGCAGTACTCCTCCGATAAATCCCATAAATAAAGCGAACAACATCGCCTTGTAGATAATTCCGAAGGTCAGTGAAAAGCTGAAGGCAAGTTCGGAAAAGGTTTGGAAGTTGAGTGTCGAAACGGTAAAGAGCTGCAGGAAGGCGGCGAAGAACAATCCGATCAAGCCGCCGAGAAAACCGAGGAGCAGTGATTCTATTACAAAGGATGTTAATATGCTGCGTCTGCGGAAGCCGAGGGCCCTCAACGTGCCGATTTCGCCGATCCTGTTTGCAACCGCAGCGTACATGGTAATCATAGCGCCGATTATAGCGCCGAGGGAAAATATTATGGTAAGGGTCAGCCCGAGAATCCTGAGGAATTTTGCCATCATCTCCGACTGGTCTCTGTAATATTTTGTCTCCCGTTTTGCTTCAAGTGTAAGCCGGGGATTATTTTCAATGCGCAGTCTGACCTGTTCGAACTCCGAGGAATTGCGCAGCCTGAAGATGACTGAAGAATAGGCCTGCCGCCGGAAAGACTGCATAAGCTGATCTACATCCCCCCAGATCTCAGAATTAAAACCGGTATTGCCTGCATCGAATATGCCGACCACTGTCCAGTCTCTCATGGCAAAGCGCAGTGTTTCCCCTACGCCTCCTCCCTTAAACCTTTTTGCAATGCTCTGTCCCGCAATAATCTCCGATGAGCCCGGCTTCGGAATACGGCCTTCAATCAGCTTGACCTGTGGGCGTAAAACCATTGAACTTTGAGAAATGCCCCTGATGACTACATTGGACTGTTTATCGGTCCCACGCTTGGGGAGTGTGATCAGGACCACCAGTTCTTTCGCCAATAACGGCTTCCCATCCGCGCCTGCAGCGATCTCCGGTTGTGTATCAACGATAGAAGCCTGCAGCCTGTCGACTCCGCTCTGGACCTCGGTTGCCGAGGCCTTCCTGATAACCACGACATTGTCATAGATTCCGGTTTCCACCAGCGTCTTCTGAAGACCTTCGGCCAGCATCAGTACCGCTGCAAAAACAAAGACTACAAGGGCCATGCCGACTATGGTAAGCGCCGTCGTAAGTCGCCGTGTCCAGAGATTTCGCAAGCTGTATGAAAAAGGGATTTTCATCCGATCCTTCTCAATCCGTCCGCGATACGGATATTTGCGGCGCGCCATGTCGGGAAAATACCCGCTACAAATGCCACAACAAAAGACGCTGCCAGGTCCATGTATATGGTTTTTGTCTCCACATTGAATATCGGGAAAAAGGCGCTGAGTTCGTGAGCAAATATCTTAGCCACCGGGAATGTAAGCATAATGCCGAAGATGGCGCCTATCATTGTTATGATAATTGACTCGCCAAAGATAAGACCGCCTATGTGGAATCCCCTGAACCCGAGTGTTTTGAAAATAGCATATTCCCCTATCCGTTCTCTGGCAGTCATAGCCATCGTATTGGCAACGACCGCCATAATGATGAAGATAATCACAAAGGATACGAGCTTTATGGCGATGACAATAGCTTCAGTCATAGAGATAAAGCTGAGCTGAAATGCCTTTTCCGTCTCGGTCAGGGTTTCTGCAAGAGAGTTTTTGAAAGTTTTGTCTATCCTTACCGAGACGTCGGCAGCTATATGCGGGTCTTTAATCTCTATCAAATACCAGCCTGCATGGTCAGCCCATGAACGTCCGGCTTTTTTCAGGGCCTCATTGAGATAATCCCACTGGAAGAAGAATGCGGTCTCATCCACGGTGTTGTCCCTGCCCCTGTATATGCCCCGGATGACGAAATCCCAGTTTCCCGGGAAAATCGTCCCCTTTAATGTAACGATATCGCCTATCTTCCAGCCGAACCGTTCGACAAGCTTCCGCCCTGCAACTGCGCCTTTCCGGTCCCTGAGAAATGCCGCCATCTGCTCTGATGGAATGATAATCTCCGGATACATTGCAAGATATGTCTTCGGTTCCATGGCATAGTTTGCAAAGAAATTTTTTTCATCGATATATATACCGCCGAACCATGTGCCGTAGGAAACGCCTTTTACCC
This sequence comes from Thermodesulfovibrionales bacterium, assembly GCA_041660325.1. Classification (GTDB taxonomy): domain Bacteria; phylum Nitrospirota; class Thermodesulfovibrionia; order Thermodesulfovibrionales; family SM23-35; genus DYFC01. Next base: position 8,709 of record JBAZWR010000014.1, read on the forward strand.
CTTCGATCTGCCGGATCTTGTCCTTGTACGATAGGGGGAGCGGGAAGACCAATGACACCGCATTTCTTGAAACGAGGCGGGTGGCAGAGGACGCTTCGACGCCCGCATACCATGCGCTGATGACGGTGCGCAAAAGACCGAATGCAAGGATTGCGATTGTTACTCCGAGGACGGTCAGGAAGGTCCTCAGTTTGTGGCGGAAGGCGTTCCTAAAAATCAGTTTGAAGATATGCATTCAGAATGCCTTTGTCAAGATGCTTTACTTTATGCGCCTTTTTTGCAGCCCTCGGGTCATGGGTCACCATGATAATCGTTTTTTCCATCTCATGCACCAGACGTTCCATAAGGTCCAGTATCTCTTCGGCGGATTTTCTGTCAAGGTCCCCTGTAGGTTCATCCGCCACAAGGATGGTCGGATCGGTCACAACGGCGCGCGCAATTGCAACGCGCTGCTGCTGCCCGCCTGAAAGCTGTCCGGGCCGGTGGTCCATACGGTCTGTAAGGTTGACCACACTTAAAGCCGTTTCTACGTGAGACCTCCGCTCCTTTTTCGTAAGCCCGGAAAGAAGCAAAGGCAGTTCGACATTTTCATAGGCTGTCAGGACCGGGATGAGATTGTAAAACTGGAAGATAAAACCTACATTGGAAGCGCGCCAAAGCGCCAGTTCGGTTTCAGAGAGAGACGTTATCTCGATCCCGCTCACTTTGATACTGCCGCTGTCCGCCTTGTCAATTCCCGCTATCAAGTTAAGAAGCGTCGTCTTGCCGGAGCCGGACGGACCCATAAGCGCAAGAAATTCGCCTTTATCAATATCTAATGAAATATCAATCAGCACGGGGAGCGTCTGACTGCCCCGGTGGTATGACTTGGAAAGGTTTCTTATTTCGACGATAGGTAATGCATTGTCCATTACTTTTCTGCAACCTTTATCCGCAGGCCGTTTTTCATTTTGTTGAGCGGTTTGAGCGCCACCCGGTCTCCCGACTTTACACCGCTAAGGATCTCAACCATATCGCCGAGTTTTTCTCCCACGGTTACCGGCGTCTCAACCACCCTGTTTTCCTTTATGAGGAAGACCGCCTTATTACCGTTGCGGTCTATGAGTGCGGCAGGATTGACGGCAGTCCGGGCTTTCTGTTCATCGCTTGTGACCTCCCTTGAAAGAAAGGCCGCCTTTGCGCTCATTTCAGGCAGGATTCGGCTGTCTTTATCAATAAAACGGATTTTTACCAGCACGGTAGCCTTGGTGCGGTCCGCCGTCGGAACGATCATATGAACGACGCCTCGGAAACGCGAATCGGGAAAAGCGTCAAGCAGGATCTCGCAGGGCTGACCTATTTTCACCTGATTAAGGCTGGATTCGGACACATCAACTTCAACCTGGAGGGAACCCATATCGGCTATGGTAACTACGGCAGCCTTTGCATTCGCTGCAGCTCCCAGAGGTGTAACGATATCGCCGATATCGGCATTTTTTGTCAGAACAACGGCGTCAAAAGGCGCCCGTATCAGCGTATATTCAAGAGATACATCCGCTCCTTTTAAAGCCGCAGCGCTCGCTTTTATAGCGGCTTCGAAAGAGGCTGCAGCTGCAGAGGACCTCTTGAAACGCGCTTCTGCAGCGTCATATTCCGCCTGCGACACATAACCCCGGCCTATCAATTCCTTATACCGGTTAAACGTAATCGTTGCTTCCTGCAAGTCGGCCTTTGCCTGTTCCAGATTATGCCGGGCCGCATTGAGGTTAGCCGCTGCCTGGTCTTTTGCAGCAATGACGTCGTCATTTTCAAGGCGTGCGATGACCTCGCCTTTTTTTACACTGCCTCCCTCTTCCACCATTAACGCTACAAGACGGCCTGTTGCCTTTGAGGCAACGGCAGCCTTTCTCTGGGCGACGACGTATCCGCTTGCATTAAGGAGGGTAAAGGTCTGTGAAGGATAGACCCGTGTTACGTTCACGGCCTCAACTTCAACGGCAGGGCTGAAAACTCCTTTTGTGTAAAGTATGCCGAGCAATAGGACAAGCAATATCAGGGCTGCCGCATATATTAATTTGCGCCGCTTCTGCGGCCGTAATATTTCGGTTGTCTTGTCTATCTTCAGCTTCAAAAGGTCCTCATTTGCCATCTGTTCCTTCTCCTTAGGGTTTTATCTCTATCGGTGTTCCATCGGGCACCAGATTCCAGATCTCTTCCATTTCCTCATTAGTAACGGCGATGCAGCCGTCGGTCCAGTCGGTTATTCTATGAAATTCATCCACGTCTTCATAGCCGCTCGGCAGTCCGTGTATCATGATATCTCCGCCCGGCGATACGCCGAGATTCTCCGAGGTTTGGATATCCGTTTCATTCGGATAAGAAACATGAAGGGCCAGGTGATACTTGCTGTCCGCTTTCCTGCAATCGACCACATATTTCCCTTCAGGAGTCCTCTTATCTCCGGCGCAAAATTTTTTCCCCACCGGCTGTTTTCCAAGAGCGATCTTGTAGGTTTTTAAGACCCTGCCCTTTCTGAGTAAAGTCATGACCCTTTTGCTTTTTAAAACCAGCACCTTGTCCGCCTTTGTCAGCGAGGCAGAGGATTCGTCAGGGGAAAAACAAAAACCTGCTGCACAAATAATTATAGTGCAAATACCTATAAATCTTTTGGTATTAAGATATTTCAATATATTTCTATAAGTGCATTAGTAAGGCATCATTCCGGTTATCCGACCGATGGCTAAATCAACTATTATTTCTTAACCCAGTTCCCGCTTGCGTCCTGCATCCACCAACCCTTTTTGGCGGAATCACGCCTCAATGAGGCAAAATATTCGACTGCCTGCGGCATTACCTTCTTGAGAGTTGTCTCGTTTTCCTTTTCCCTGTTGGTCCGCAGCATGGCCTTCGCCATCCCGTTCATAACGGTCTTTCTATTTTGATTTTCCTGGTCAATAAGTTTTTTGTCCCCGTTGCTTAATGTCCCCTCTCTGACGACAAGGAGTCCGTCTTTTCCTTCACCGACCGTCCCGCCGTCCCTTAACCTGTCGATATCCGCTATCCTTGCTCCCATCTCTTTATAGGCGTTCACGACGTCGGGCATCTTTTTCATCATCTCCGAAAGCTTATCCGCAAGTCCGGATTCCTGTGCATATGCAGGCGTTATAATTTCAAAGTCCAGAAAACTCTGCGGCTTGCCTTCCGGCTTTTTCTCGTCTTTCTTCGTGTCCGGTCCCATCAGTTCCTTTTCGAGCGTCTTATAAGCCTCTTTGACGTCTTTCTCCGGGAAATATATATTCACCGTAATGACCGCACACGAAACAAGAACAAAAAACAAGCCTGCCAAAACAATCTTAATCCTACTTTTCATGACCATCCTCCGTTATAAAAAATTTACAAAAACGATTTAAAATCTTCCTCAATTTCTTATCATCTTAACTTAAGCAAAATAAATTCTAATCTTAAAAGACTGATATGATAAAAAAGCTTTTAGGTTCTCCTCGGCGAATCCGCCTGAGTGCGGACGACTCCTTCATGCACTATTAACATTGTTCGATATGCATTTATCTAAAAAACACATAAGGTTAAAAGCGCCGTCAGGTGTATATAGATTAACTTTTGTCGCGTTCTAAATGTTTTTTTATCATGTCAGCCTTTCATTTCATACAACTATCGGGTTTATTTACCTTCTTCCTTTTTTTGCGCTCTCGTTGCAGCTTCCGTTATTGTCCACATGAGATGGTCAATCGATATCCGATTGTTAAACGGCGCAACTTTTACGGAAAGATCCGTAATGCCCAAAAGGTTTTTATTTGAGATTTCGAGTTCGTCAAATATAATAAAACCGTCTTTCAGATACAGGCTGATATTACCTTTGTTAAAACGCCTGTCGCCCAGATAGGTTTTAAGCGCAGGGCCGCCTATCTTCTGCAGGAATTGCTTGCTTATCTTTGTTTTCTCATCACCTGCGTCGTATGTCCAGAAATCGGCTTTCCCGATAAGGTTTGCAATCCCGGAACCCGAGCCCTTCAGGTTCGCCACGCCATCCACCTTACCGGAAATATACCCTTTGATCGGTTCGATGCCCTCACAGAATTTTGTAAGGCTGAACCCTTCCAGAATAAAGCCCGCATGGTATTGTATTCCCTTTGATAAATCAACATAAGCCGAGCCGTTCATCCTTCCTCCTGATATGTTACCATTAAACCGTTCCACGTTCAAAACAGCGCCTTCCTGCTTCACCTTGAGGCGGATATTATCGAACAGACGGAAACCGTAGCCCAATGAATCGATAGTGATCGTGCTATATCCGCTTTCATCCGCTTTTCGGGAAAAGTATTGTCTCAGATCATTGAATTGCGCCCGCTCAAAATGCGGGAATTTCTTGTCCATGTCTTCCCGATAGAGCAAATGAGAAGAATCCGTTCCGGTTGATTGCGTATATGCAAGCGGCAGAGCGCCGTTTATGGGACCGATCGTATACTCGCCGTTTTCGCCCTGCAGGACAATATTTTTCAGGGTTATTTCACCGCCGACTTTTATATTATCCGCACGGTACTCAATCAAAAGCCGGGACAGAACCGAGCCGTCAAGTCCCGCATAAAGGAGTTTGTCCGGGAAGACGTCCCAGAAAGCGTCCCTGATATCGGTCAGTTTCGCCTCGGGCAATTTTAGCGAAACATTGATTGATCTATGCTTCTCCATAATATCTTTTGCCGTTCCTGCCGCTGCAAGGCTTATCTTTCCTGCACGCATATCCGTCCTGAAATTCATGTCACTGCCGTTAAATTTCATTTCCGAGTTCATCGAGGCGTTGTTCAGGATATTTTTCCTGGATTCATTCATCAATGAAAATTTTTGCAGTATTACGGAGCCGAGAATTATCGGATATTTTTTTTCTGCATTCCCTTCAACGGTTATTTTGTTAGAAGTCAGCAGCGCTTCGGCTTTTATTTTGCCGGGAAGATCGAAAGCCGAAAGATACAAACCGTTTATCTTTAACTCGGCATTGTATGCGGGTTTTTTCATGATATTTTTCAGCAGGGCTTTCGCGTCAGCCGACAGTATGCCTTCCGCATTCAGGGAACACGAATCGATATGAAGAGAATTATCCTGAAGATCAAGGAAGGCGTCCGTTTTTAGCGTCACCGGGTGCACTCCCTTTACAAAATAAAACCCTAAATCCTTAATATGAAAATTCGCTTTGAGCTTCGCTCCTTTGTCGGTATCACCCTCAATCGAAAGGTCGGCCTTAAGACCGGCTTTTTCAGCATATACTTTATAAGGCTCCAATAATTCTCTAAAGGTTGAGAGAGAGATTTCACCTGATGAAACGGCAAGACTAAACTTTTTCGGTTCGTCCTTGAGATAAGCCCAGCCGTCGATAACTATTGTGCCGCCTGCATAGTCTGCTGCACCTTTCATAATAGTTTTCACTCCCGGAGCGGAGGACAGGTTTTTGATATGCATGGAGATATTATCGCTTCCATACCTTTTATCGTTATTAAAATCAATACGCCCTGACTCTATATTAAATTCATCTACCTTATAAGTGAGCGACGATTTTTTCCTGAAAAATTCCATAAGCTTATCCGAGATATTGAACCTGCCGTTCCCGTCTTTTAAAAGAGTAAGCTCAGGCGCATAGACTGTAATATTTCTGCTATGGAACCTCCCGCTGAAAAGTTCGCTATACTTCGTGTTGAGGTATATCCTCTTTATCCTCAGAAGATTGCCGGCTGGAAAGCCCTCCGGGTTTCTGACGCCGACATTATAGAGGTTTATTCCTGACGAAGGGCTGAACGAAAGGTCGCCTATCTCGACAGGCTGTCCGATAAATGCGGTTGACTTCCCGGATAAGGTTTGGATAAACGACTTCTTAAAGTCGAGATAGTAAAAGTATCCCAGCAGAGCAAGAATAATAAAAATCGAAAAACATATTACAAAAAATATTTTCAGCGCCTTACGGAAGCTTTTGTTCATGGATATATTATATGCCATTTTGTACAGTCCGTAATCTATCTTTCATCCTCTTGAGAAAGGCGTAGGTGCATCCCCCAATCTCTCAAAAAAACTGACGTCGCCCAAAGGTCGCCCTGTACATTCATGGTGTCGTATCTCTTTCAGTTTCTTATTCTCGATCTCTACCATTAGCACCCATGCGCAATCGTCTACCATTTCAAGAAGCGGTGCAACTTTAACGAGCATATTATCTTTGCCTGACAAATGGGCAGCCCTTCAGTTATTTCCTGTCTAAATGATATCTGTGCCGACGAAAGCCCAAGCTCGTCCCTGCTCCTAAGGGCAATTAGTGATCACGCTTCGCTCACCTTGCGCTGTATTGCTGCTCCCTCCTTTTACACATAATTATACAAAGAAATATTCTTATGGGAATTTTTTGCAGATTGCCGGTTGAACTATATACCTTTCAGGTTCAGCTTTCAGATGCGTGATATAGGAAGGAACCGTTCACACTGCGTTATTTACGTCATACCAGTATCTACTTTTTAAGCTTCTTATAGAGATAGCCACGTAGTGGGCATTGACATAGATGCATAAGGCCAAAAGAAACAGAGAATTGACAGGATTTTGGTTTCTGTTCAAGACATTCAAGGAATGATTCTATTCCAATGTCTTTTGCACTGCAAAGCTTTTTAAAGCCGGATGTGTAACATATAAAATCTTTTGGGCATTTCATTCCGGCAATGATTTCTTCTATTTTGCTTTTAATGTTTTTTTCCATCATACACTCTTATTTGTTATTAAACCATTTTACTTTATTCTAATGTCAAAATAAAGGTTAACAAACTCTTATACGAATCAATATTCATTTCGGATGGAAGCATACAATATTTTAGCAGACTTTTATTGTGCGCATAAAAGGAAGAACTCGAATTACCTCATCAAAAATGTATATGAAATCGATTCGTTGAGTTTCACTATTAGCTTTTTACCTGTATAATTATCATATGATGAGGATGCCAACCCCGAGCTATACCATAACACTCAGACTCGAGATAGTTAATCAGGTTGGTATGTTCGGGAAGATTGCCACCGCTATAGGTGAAAAGGGCGGCGATATTGGCGCCGTGGATATCGTAAGGGTTGGCAAGGGCATGATCGTGAGAGATTTCTCTGTAAATGCAAGGGATGACGCCCACGAAAAAGATATTGTTGATGCCGTTAAAAGGATCGATGGAGTCAGGGTCATTCACGTGACTGACAGGACATTCCTACAGCACCTTGGCGGAAAGATAGAAATTCATAATAAAGTACCCGTAAAAAACCGCAATGATCTGTCGAGAGTGTATACTCCCGGAGTTGCCCGTGTATGCATAGCAATACAGAAAGATAAAGAAAAAGCATACCGGTTTACTATTAAAATGAATTCCGTCGCAATAGTGACGGACGGAAGCGCCGTTCTCGGACTTGGAGATATTGGCCCGGAGGCGGCATTGCCCGTTATGGAAGGGAAAGCAATGCTCTTCAAAGAGTTTGCAAACATTGATGCTTTTCCTATTTGCCTTTCAACGAAGGACCCTGAAGAAATCATCAGAACCGTAATAAATATCTCGCCTGCTTTTGGCGGTATTAATCTCGAGGACATTTCAGCTCCAAGATGTTTTGAGATTGAAGAGAAACTGAAAAAGGAACTCGATATCCCGGTTTTTCATGACGACCAGCATGGGACGGCAGTTGTAATTCTATCAGCTCTTCTGAATGCAGTGAAAGTTGTGGGGAAAAAGATCGAAAATCTGAAGATCGTTATTTCGGGTGCAGGCGCTGCCGGGACGGCGTGCTGCAAGATTCTTAGAGAGGTCGGCATAAAGAATATAATTGTCTGCGACAGAGCAGGGATTATCTATAAAGGCAGGGGAGAGAATATGAACCCTGCAAAGCAATGGATTGCGGAAAATACAAATCAACATATGATCAAGGGGAATATCTCATCTGCACTCAACGTTGCGGATGTTTTTATCGGAGTATCCGTCCCGAATCTTGTCTCAGTCGAGGATATCAAACGAATGGCTGATGATCCCATTGTTTTTGCCCTTGCCAACCCGGAGCCGGAGATCGCACCTGAGGAAGCATACCCCTATGTAAGAATTCTCGCAACAGGCAGGTCCGACTATCCCAATCAGATCAATAACATGCTCTGTTTCCCGGGACTATTCCGTGGTCTTCTCGATGCACGGGTAAAGACCGTTAATGAAGAAATCAAGCTTGCCGCTGCCAGGGCAATCTCCTCAATGGTTGATGAAAAGGAGCTGAGCGAAGATTATATAGTACCAAATATATTTGATAGAAAAGTTGTTGCAGCAGTTGCAGCAGCCGTTTCAGATGCCGCCCACATGACCGGCGTGGCAAGAAAAGAAAAGTAAAATAAACCCCTTCACCGCCGGGACAGGTGCAAAGATATTGGATCTTGAAAAAGCAAAAAAACTTGTAAAAATCTTGCCTGGAATAAAGAAGGAAGAATTGTTGCCTCTAAGGACTCATTGAATTTCCGCGAAACGTCGGGACGTTGTTTCTAATAATGTTTTCCATTAGTGCCGCGCCTCTCCGCCTTCTCGGCAGTACCCCGCTATGATGAAAAAGGAAGATAAGGGAAAACAGGCAAAAAAGGTTAAAAATTCAAAGAAAATCAAAAAAGCTAAAAAACCGCTCAAGAAGTCATCTACAGTCCCATCCCCTGAAGAAACTAAGTAGTCTTCTACTATCATGGCAGGGCAATTTACTCCCTGCCATGACTATTTATGAGTTTCAAGAACGATCAGCAACATTTGGAATTACAGACTACTATGCGACCCGTGTATATTCAGCGATCCTTAAAGTGATGCGAAGAGGAAGAAGTTGTTATTCCCTCAAGATTTCTTATATATTCAGTTCTACTTATCAGATTCAATGTGAATTTTTGAAATAAAGTAATATAATGTTTAATAAACCCTTGGAAAGGAGTGAATTGAATGCCTGAAGTCGAACTTCCGAATACTGAAGAACTCGAAGAAATGAGAGGTAAACGGTTCACTAAACGTGTCGCGCTGACTACCGCTATTTTTGCTGTTATGCTTGCTATCACCTCATTGGGCGGGAATAATGCGACAAAGGAGATGCTCCTTGCACAACAGCAATCTTCTGATCAGTGGGCATTTTACCAGTCTAAGGTGATTCGCGAAAGTCTTTATAAAATCGAGAAGATGCGTATAGAAGTAGACCTACTCAAATGGAAAGCTTCAATGAAACCGGAAATCAGAGAAAGATATGAAACGATGCTGAAAAAAATAAGCGACGAAGAATTGCGCTATGGTGCTGAAAAGAAAAAGATCGAAGAGGATGCCAAGGCTCTCGAACGTGAGCGTGACATAAATCTCAGCAAAGATCCTTACTTTGACTATGCGGAGGTTCTACTCCAGATTTCTATTGTTATGGCTTCAATCTCAATTCTCGCAGTTTCCAGATACACATTCTTTTTTGCTTTAATCGCTGCCGGATTGGGAAGCGTGTTTATGCTTAATGGTTATCTGCTGCTGATCCGTATCCCATTTTTTCATTAAGCGACTACTAACTACTATCCAATTACAAGAAGACGGTACGAGCCATTATATATTCTTCAGTCGGTTCCGACCCGATTGTTTTTATCTCGGGCATCAGATTTTAAGTGGGCCGGCAAATGCCTGGCGACAAAGAAAAACCCAAAGGATATAAAAATGGTAATGCAGGCTACCGTGAATGCGAGTGATTTTCCATGCCATAACCCGACAAACCAACGCTCGAACTCATTGGCGAGCACATTTGCCTTTCCACCATAAAGTTCCAAATCATGTATATATCTCTTGGAAGTTTCATAACCCAAAACGCTATCCGAACCATTCTCAGCTGTCAAATAAATCAAGATGGCGCCACCCATACCAAGCAGTAGGATAACGAAGGAGATAAGGTAAAGGCGTGTTTGCAGATTTGTGATTTTCAATTTCATGTCGTGTTGGTTTCCATTAGAAATATGCTACATCCTGCGAGGGCATGGGAAGCAATATCACGGGAAGAAATTCTCATAAGGTAGATGGAAATAATCCGCACATTCCCACTGTGATGAATTAGCATAAAATGTTCTTTTAGCATTCAACTATTCTTCCGGATCAATCTTTAGCCTATATCCGATACCGGGCTCATTGATCAAAAAGCGGGGTCTTGCCGGATCTAATTCAAGCTTATGGCGTAACTGCGTCATATAGACCCTTAAATATTGTGTCTCTTTTGAGTAAGAAGGGCCCCATACTTCTTTTAAAAGCTGACTGTGGGTAACAACCTTACCTGCATTTTGAATGAGTACAGTTAAAAGTTTGTATTCGATAGGCGTTAAGTGAACTTCTTGCTCATTTAAAAATACCTGACGTTGTGACATATCGACCCGTAGATTGTCGAGAATAAATACCGGTTCTCCTTGACCGGCCTGGCGCATGACCTTGTGTCGGATAGCAACACGGATACGCGCTAACAGCTCTCCGGCTCCGAAAGGTTTTGTCAAATAGTCGTCAGCACCCGCATCAAGTGCCTTAATCTTATCCTGTTCCTGTTCCCGTGCGGAAAGTACAATTATGGGGATATCACTCCATTCGCGTAATCTCCTTGTTACTTCTAACCCATCAATATCAGGGAGTCCCAAATCAAGCAATATTATATCCGGTGAACGTGTAGCAGCCTGCACAAGACCCTCTTGTCCTGTTTGAGCTTCAATAAAGCAATACCCCTGACCTTGCAGGACAATGCGAAGAAATCGCTGCATCTGGGGCTCGTCTTCTATGAGAAGAATCAGACCTTTATCTTGTGACATTTTTATTCTTGAGATATACGCTGAACATTTCAGCTTTCTTCCATTTCCAGCAATTTCGGTTTCCCGGTGATGGGGAGAGTAAATCGAAAAACAGTTCCTCCTCCAGGCCTGTTTTCAGCCCAAATATCTCCCCCGTGGGCAGTGATAATTGCCTGACAGATAGTCAAGCCTAAACCAATACCCCCTCTTGCTCTGGAACCACGTACAAATTTCTCAAAGATTCGTTTTTCTTCTCCATGAGGAATGCCGGGACCCCGATCTGCTAATTCCACAAGCAACCTATCTCCTTTCAACATCGCGGAAAGATCCAACGGAGTTTCCTCTGGTGTATATTTTATAGCATTGTCCAAAAGATTCATCAGAACCTGTTCAATGAGCAGGGCATCAAAAGGAACAAGAGGCAACTCAGCAGAGAGGTTGATTGAAAGCGGGTGGTCCTTGAGTTTTTCAGAGAATCGATTAAGTACCACTCCAACAATCTCCTCGATAGACTGCCATTCCTTTTTTACAATTATTGCACCCGACTCAAGGCGTGTCATATCAAGCACATTGCGAATAATCTCATTCAGATGTTCCGCTTCTTCATAAATGGTCTTTATAAGTTCTTTCTTGCTGTGCTTGTCCAGAGTTATATCCGGCTGAAGAAGTGTAGATGAAGCCCCTGTGATTGCCGCTAAAGGGGTACGCAAATCATGTGAAACGGAACTGAGGAGAGTATTGCGCAAGGTTTCGGTTTCCGCTTTCAGGAGAGCATTTTGCGCCTCTTCTGCAAGGAGCGCTCTTTCGATGGCAATAGCAGTCTGGTTTGTAAAACTTTCGAGAATATGCATCTGCTCCGAATCAAACATTCCCAGGGAGGAGACGGGTAAAATGCCCAGCACCCCAACTGTCCGCGATGAAGTGACCAACGGCAGATAGAGTGCCTTGGCGCCGGGAACCGTATCAGTTCCCAGACCGGCCTGCCGGCGGTGATCAAACGTCCATTGGGCAACACCCAATTCACTCTGATCAAAGGCAAAGGTTTCCTCTGCGGTAATGGGAACAGTTAAGTTCCCTTTCTCATCAGGCATCAAGATGACAACCTTGCTCGGGAAAACCTCGCTAATATGTTTTTCAGCAATTGAACTTAAGGTTTTGACTTCCTGCTCGTGCACAAGTTCTTTGCTGAGATTATACAGGGCTGCCGTCCTTCTCTCCCGGAGACGGGCTGCATTCGCCTGTTCACGTATCCGAAAGGTCAATCTACTGATGACAAAGGAAACAATGAACATGACGACAAAGGAAACAAAGTACTTTACATCGCTGACAGCAAAGGTATGGTAAGGAGGAACAAAAAAGAAATCAAAAGAAGCTACGCTGAGTAGTGTTGCCAATAATGACGGACCCTTGCCTGTACGACTTGAGACGATCATAATACCGAGAAGATAGACCATGGCAAGATCCACAAGACTAAAATAAGGGAACATCAGTTCATCAATGCCTGTGCACGCTGCAACAATCCCTAAACTGAGAAGCCAGTCTCTTATATCGGACTTCCGAGGTATCGGTTTGATCGTAAGCTTCGGCGCAGCCTGACTTGAATCACCGGAAATGACATAGACATCTATGTCTCCGCTGCCACGAACTACCTCATCAAGCAATGACCCGAATATTTTATCTTTCCATCTCGGATGGGTCGGTTTACCTATTATGATTTTGGTTACATTCCGGGTACGGGCATAATTCAAAATCTCCTCATTGGCCTTGTGCCCTGAGAGAGTTACTGTTTCCGCTCCAAGGCTTTCGGCCAAGCGCATATGGTCAGATAGCTGTCTGAGATCGCTTTCAGAGGGTTTCACCGCTGTAGGAGCCTCTACATAAACAGAGAGCCAATCAGCCCGAAGGCCGGCAGCCATGCGCTTGGCTGCCCGGATAAGGCGGATTGAACGAGGGTTCGCACCGATACAAACCATTAACCGCTCGGCAGCCGGCCATACTTCCTTCACCCCTTTGATGCGCCGGTAATCCTGCATTTGTTCATCCACTCTTTCAGCAGTCCGGCGCAATGCAAGCTCTCTCAGGGCAAGCAGGTTACCCTTGCGAAAGAAATTTTTCCGCGCATGTTCGGCAATTTCAGCTATATATATCTTTCCTTCCCTGAGCCGCTGCAAGAGGTCTTCAGGCGGAAGGTCTATGAGTTCTATTTCGTCAGCACGATCAAGGAGAAAATCGGGGATAGTTTCACGAACCTGGATGCCCGTGATCTGGACGACCACGTCATTCAGACTCTCGAGGTGCTGCACATTCACTGTGGTATATACGGAAATGCCGGCGCCGAGCAGTTCGTATATGTCCTGCCACCTGTTCTTATGACGTGAGCCCTGAGCGTTGGTATGAGCCAGTTCGTCGACCAGGATGAGCGCGGGCTTGCGCTTGAGTACGGCATCGATGTCGAACTCGGATAATGTCGTACCCCGGTACTCAACAGGAAGGCGGGGAATCACTTCAAGCCCGGTCAGAAGCTCTTCTGTTTCCTTCCGCCCGTGAGTCTCCACGACCCCGACAACAACATCGACACCCTCTGCCCGCCTCTGTTGCGCAGACGCAAGCATCGCATAGGTCTTCCCCACTCCAGGTGCGGCGCCAAAAAAGATCTTCAGTTGCCCTTCGCGGCGCTTCTCGGCTTCGCTGCGTATCTGATCGATAAGCAGATCAGGACTCGGCCTTTTCTCTTCCATTCTTTGACTCCATATTTACTTCTATTTTCGCACTTTTCATAACTATGAGCAAATGAACCCTTTTTGCAGACTAAGGACTACATAAGGCAACAGAGATTACGAGGCATGAAACATTTCCCTTTTTTGCAATGTCATTAGGTCTGATCTCTCCTTCGACGACCTCACTCTTAAAATATGTATCTGCAATATTGGATATCACCTTAATTGTACCTACTTTCTTTACTTCGCATAACGGGTTTATTCGATATACAATAAGGATGTCGTTGACATGGATAGTCCTCTTTACGTCTTCTGTTCCGCTATGGAACAAGTATGCTATCTGACCGACCTTTATGACCATTTCATTAATTTCGTTCTGATGGTAAAAAAAAGCCGGCAGATAAGAGGCTGCAACAGCGGTTAAGGGACTCACTGCAGCTAATAAAAGCGGAATCACAATTAATATTCCGGCAATCTTTCTTTTCATCTTTTGTCCCTCCTTATAGCAATCCCTCCCCACCTTTACTGAAGGAGAGGAAGAGTAGGATTATTTGATTCCGTCGAGTGCCGTATTCAACTCAAGCACATTCACCCTTGGCTCGCCGAGAATGCCGAGTTGGCGGCCTTCGGTATAGTTCGTCACAAGCGTGCGCACCTTTGCCTCATTCATCCCGCGGGCTTTTGCAACCCGTTTTATCTGGTATTCAGCCGCAGCAGGGCTGATGTGCGGATCAAGGCCGCTGCCGGATGCGGTAGCCAGGTCTGCGGGTACCGGCGCAGTGATTTGTGGGTCGGCTTCACGCAATATGGATATCCGTTCTTGCGCCTGTTTTATGAGGTCAGGGTTAGTTTGCGCCCGATTAGAGCCGCTTGAAGAGGCTGAATTATACGGAAATGGAGAGGTTGCCGACAGTCTTCCCCAGAAATATCCGGGACTGTCAAAGCGCTGTCCGATTAGGGAGGACCCCGCAAGCTTTCCATTTTTCACAATAACACTCCCGTTCGCCTGAACCGGGAAAAACAATTGCGCAATGCCGGTTACGGCGAGAGGATAGAGGATTCCCGTTATTACGGTAAATACAAATAATGAGACTATTACAGGTCGTATTATTTTTGACATTTCATCACCTCACACTAAATGCAAAACAGTTATGATTATATCGATCAGTTTAATGCCGATAAACGGAACGATCAGACCCCCGAGACCGTAAATGAGAAGGTTGTGGCGCAGCACAACGCCGGCTCTGAGCGGGCGATAGGAGACGCCTCGCAGCGCCAACGGTATCAGAGCAATGATGATCAGTGCGTTGAATATAACTGCCGACAATATGGCGCTTTGAGGAGTCGAGAGCCCCATGATGTTAAGTACGGCGAGTTGAGGATATGTGACAACAAATGCAGCAGGGAGGATCGCAAAGTATTTTGCCACGTCATTGGCGATACTGAATGTCGTCAGCGAGCCGCGCGTCATCAGGAGCTGCTTGCCGATTTCGACGATCTGAAGCAGTTTGGTCGGATTCGAGTCAAGGTCCACCATATTGCCCGCTTCTTTTGCCGCCTGCGTTCCCGTGTTCATAGCGACTGCCACATCAGCCTGGGCAAGGGCCGGGGCGTCATTTGTGCCGTCACCGGTCATGGCAACCAGCCTGCCCCCTGCCTGATACTCCCGGATCAATTCCAGCTTTGCCTGCGGCGTAGCATGTGCCAGAAAATCATCTACTCCGGCCTCCGCTGCCACAGTGGCCGCAGTAAGCGGGTTGTCCCCGGTAATCATGATTGTCTTAATTCCCATTTCTCTCAGCTCTGCGAATCGCTCCCGTATGCCGCCCTTAATGATATCATCAAGACGGATCACGCCAAGAACTTCTTTCTTTTCGGCGACCACCAACGGTGTGCCGCCTTCTCTGCCGATTTCGTTGACGGCATCCCGTATATCCTGCGGGAAGATGCCTCCGTGTTTATTCACGTACGCTTCAACAGCATCTGCCGCCCCTTTGCGGATTTCCCTCCCGTCGAGATCTACGCCGCTCATCCGGGTATGGGCTGAAAAGGGGATGAATTTCGCTCCGAGCGCATTAATATCATGCTCTCTGAGACCGTATTTCTTTTTGGCAAGCACCACGATGCTCCGCCCTTCCGGCGTCTCATCCGCGAGCGAAGCGAGCTGGGCTGCATTGACCAATGCCTCAGCTTTTACACCGGGAGAAGGGATGAAAGCCGTCGCCTGCCTGTCACCAAGCGTTATGGTTCCCGTCTTATCGAGGAGAAGCACGTCCACATCTCCTGCTGCTTCCACGGCGCGGCCGGACATGGCGATGACATTGGCCTGAATAAGCCGGTCCATTCCTGCAATGCCGATCGCGGAAAGAAGGCCGCCGATCGTAGTCGGGATGAGGCAGACAAGGAGGGATACGAGTACCACAATAGAGACCGGGGTCCCCTGTCCGGCTGATGTAACGCTGAATATCGAAAAAGGCAGCAGGGTTGCGACGGCAAACAAAAAGATGATCGTCATTCCGGCAAGCAGAATGTCGAGAGCAATCTCATTCGGAGTTTTCTGCCGCTTTGCCCCTTCGACCATTGAGATCATACGGTCGAGGAAGGTTTCGCCGGGGTTTGCCGTGATCCGCACCACTAACCAGTCAGACAGAACGAGTGTGCCGCCGGTCACGGCGGAGCGGTCGCCGCCGCTTTCGCGGATGACCGGCGCGCTTTCGCCTGTTATAGCGCTTTCATTAACCGAGGCAACGCCGACGACAACTTCGCCGTCGCCGGGGATACTATCTCCGGCTTCAACAAGAACGAAATCACCTTTCCTCAATTGGGAAGATGGAACAGTAGTGATCTTCGCATCCCTTACGGGTTGCGAGAGCTTCTTTGCCTGCACCTCTCTGCACGAAGCGCGAAGAGCCTCAGCCTGTGCCTTGCCCCGGCCTTCCGCCACTGATTCCGCAAAATTGGCAAAGAGCACGGTAGCCCAGAGCCAGAATGAGATCAAGAGAATGAACAACGGTGACTCACTACCCGGCACAAAGAGAGATCTCACAAAAAGAAGCGTCGTCAGGATGCTGCCCACCTCTACCACAAACATAACCGGATTGCGGACCTGGTTCATTGGATTGAGCTTTATCAACGAATCGATCAGCGCACGCCGGATGATCCGTGCATCAAAAAGGATGTGCTGTTTCTTTTTATATATCATGAAATAGTCCCCCTTGCTATTTGAAGAGCATCAGATGCTCGGCGATCGGTCCCAATCCAAGGGCAGGGAAAAACGTCAGTGCGCCGACTATTATGACCACGCTTGCCAAAAACAGGATAAAAAGCGGGGTATGCGTCGGCAGTGTGCCCGCACCTGGCGGCACATATTTTTTTGCGGCCAGAGAGCCGGCTACGGCGAGCACCGGTATCATGGTCCAGAACCTTCCGAAAAGCATGGCTATACCACCCATGGTGTTGTAGAACGGCGTATTAGCATTTAGGCCGCCGAAGGCGCTGCCATTATTGTTTGACATCGATGAAAAGGCATAGAGCATCTGTGAGAACCCATGCGGTCCGGGATTCGAAATGCTTGACACACCGGCGCCTGTAACAGATGCTATAGCCGTCCCAAGCAAGACAAAGCAGCAAGGGACCAGAATGACTATTGAAGCCATTTTCATCTCAAATGCCTCGATCTTTTTGCCGAGGTATTCCGGTGTCCGGCCAATCATTAGTCCGGAGATAAAGACCGCCACAATAACAAAAGCGAGCATGCCGTATAGGCCGGAACCGACGCCGCCGAAAACTACCTCGCCCAACTGCATCATAACCATTGGGACCAAACCTCCAATCGGGCTGAACGAATCGTGCATGGCATTGACCGAACCGTTTGACGCAGCGGTAGTTGCCGTTGCCCAGAGAGCCGAATTCGCAATGCCGAAACGCACCTCCTTGCCTTCCATGTTGCCGCCGGTCTGGAGATTGCTTGAAGTTTGATCTACACCTGCTGCGGCAAGAAGAGGATTCCCGGCCTGTTCACTGGAGTAACATAAGATCAGGAGCGGGATGAATATAATAAACATTGCAGCGAGTAATGCCCAGCCTTGTCGCCTGTCGCCAACCATCCTGCCGAAGGTATAACAAAGCGCTGCAGGAATGAGCAGGATCGCCAATACCTCGAGGAAATTCGAGAGAGGCGTCGGGTTCTCAAAAGGGTGGGCTGAATTCACATTGAAGAAGCCGCCGCCATTTGTTCCGAGCTGCTTGATTGCGATCTGCGAGGCCGCAGGCCCCATCGGCAATGTCTGTTCTGTAGCTTGAGCGGACTCCGTGACCGGCTTTCCATCAGCAGACATGACAGGTTTTCCATCAGCATCAAGTTTGGGATTGTCATATGTAATCGTCTGCAGGAGCGTCACATTTTTATAGGGACTGAAATTTTGCACCACTCCCTGCGATACGAGTAGTACAGCCATTATAAGAGAAAGGGGCAGCAGGATATAGAGGGTAGAACGCGTAAGATCTACCCAGAAATTGCCGATTGTGCTCGTTGTCCGCCGTGTAAATCCCCGGATGAGGGCGACTAAAACAGCCATTCCCTGAGCGGCCGAGACGAAATTCTGAACGCCGAGCCCCATCATTTGTGTCAGATAGCTCATGGTCGATTCGCCGCCATAGGCCTGCCAGTTTGTGTTGGTGATGAAACTGACCGTGGTATTGAAGGCAAGATCCGGCGCGACTCCCGGAAAACCCTGCGGGTTCAGAGGCAGTATCCCCTGAAGGCGCAGAATCATATACAAAAGGAAGAAAAAGGCGAGCTTGAAAAGAATCGCAGCCCCTGCATACGCTTTCCAGGACATCTCGTCCTCAGGACGTATCCCGAACATGCGGTAAATCAGCCCTTCCAGCGGACCAAGGATACGATCAAGTCCGCATGGCTCTGCCTGATACACCCTTGCCATATAACCGCCGAGCGGTTTGACAAGGCCTGCAAGAACAACCAGGTATAAGACAATTTGCAGAATTCCATTCGCTGTCATGAAAATATCTCCGGCTTCATAAGCGCTATTACAAGATAGATCAAAAGCCCCACGGCAATAATGCCGCTTATCCAATAAAGAGTTTCCACTGTTACCTCCTGATCTCCATTTGTTCCATTTCTTACTTCACTTTTTCCGCAAGCCTTACCAGCAGCCATGTGAGACCGAAAAAACCTGCAATAATTCCAATATATATCAGATCCATTTGCCCCTCCTCTTTCAAAGCATATCAGAAAGACAAATAAAGATAGTGCGAAAAATGGGCTTATAAGTATAAAGATTTTATTAAGACGGAGAATTGTTGAGATAGTCGAAAAATGCAATGAAACTGTCAGAGAAACTGCAGATGTCTAACTCGGATTGTTCATAAAATTGGTAACAGCAACTGAGGATAGAGTATTTGAGCGGTTTTTTTTGCCGATAGTCAAATACGGTATGTGAAAATAAAGAGGCAAAATCCTCGGAGGGAGGAACGACCGAGAATGAGCGCAAATACTTTATCCTCAGTTCAATCAGAAAAATTGTGAATAATCCGGAATAGACATAAATTTATTTTGGACATCCGCAGTTTTGGGTTTAGTACAGAGGCCCCTGAGACGAGTATATCTTCTTAGTAAAACTCTTTAAGCGTAGCCTGCAACTTTGATCTATCAAACGGTTGCCGAACAAGCGGGGCGCCCTTTAAAATAGGTATTCTTTCTTCCAGGACAGGTCTGTTGTTTTTATAGATTATCCCGGTCGGAATTCTCTCGCCCCATTCAAGCGCTCTCCTGAACGCCTCGACCCTGTCTTCGGGATCATATTCAGGCTCGATGTGATAGACCCTCTGTTTGTACCATTCATAGGTATTGATCTTATTGAATGTCACGCAAGGCTGGAGGATGTCGAGGAGTGAAAACCCTTTATGTTGTATCGCAGCTTTTATGAGTAATTTTAACTGTTCGATATCGCCTGCAAACCCTCTTGCAACAAAACTGCAATCAAGGGCGATTGCAAGCGCCATGGGGTTTAGCTGTTCGGAGAACACTCCGAAAGGCTGGTTTTTCGTGACCATCCCTTCCATGCTTGTCGGCGAAGGCTGCCCTTTTGTAAGGCCGTATATCTGGTTATCGTGGACAAAGAGCTTAACATTGATGTTCCTTCTTATCGAATGTATCAGATGGTTGCCGCCCTCGCCGTAGCAGTCTCCGTCCCCGGTAGCTACAATGACAGGCATTTCGTGGTTTGCAAGTCTTATTCCTGTCGCAACAGGCAACGCCCTTCCATGAAGACCGTTGAAGGTATTGCATCGTATGTAATGAGGGAATTTTGCGGCCTGACCTATTCCGGACACCATGGTGAACTGATACGGCTCTATGCCGAGTTCGAGCATGGCATCCTTAAACGTCTTCAGGATTGCGAAGTTACCGCATCCGGGACACCAGGCCGGCGTCTCTCCCTTATAATCTTCTAAAGTGGGCATCTATTTCCCCTGTCAATCCTTCCAGAATAAAGGGCCTGCCGTCATACTTATTAATCTTTGCCGTAAATTCATACCCTGTCTCTGCGCGCATAAGTTTGGCAAACTGGCCGCCGGCATTGTTCTCTATGCAAATTGTCATCCGTGCATTTTCCAATAGTGAGAGATAATCGAATTTCTCTGTTTCCGGAAAGGGATAGATTTCGCTGAAGTGGAGCATTGCGATTTTCATACCCTTTGACAGGAGATCAACAGCCTCTTTCATGACGCCATATGTAGAACCCCATCCGGTGATAACTATTTCCGGGTGAGAATCACCATACAGAAAAGGAGGTGACATCTCCTTTTTGATAAGAGGCAATTTCCGGAAAAGTCTTTTATGGACCATCTTGACACGGGTTTCGGCATCTTCAATAATATGCCCCTCTTCGCTGTGTTCGTCACTGTCTGTTACCACGAGATGTTTCGATTCTCCGGGGATACCCAAAGGAGAAACTCCTGTTGCAGTATAAGCATGTCTCTTGTATTCTTGCAGGGCGTTCAATCTATCTCCCCGTACCCGGTAATCATGAAATGTAATCTTGTCGAGATCGAACCCTTCATATGTCCACTCTGCATCTGCAAGGTACTGATCAAAGATAATAATCGCCTGGATCTGATATTTCTCTGCAAGCTCGAATGCCTTGTTCGTAAGATAGAATGCCTGTTCAGGGGTACCGGGTGCAAACACTGCCCTCGGGAATTCTCCGTGGGAGGTAAAGATCGGGAAAAGCAGGTCCCCCTGTTCTGTCCTCGTGGGAAGTCCGGTAGCAGGTGCAGGTCTCTGGCCGAGGGCGATCACAACGGGCGTCTCGGTCATTGCTGCAAGTGACAATCCTTCCACCATCAATGCAAAGCCGCCTCCTGCAGTTCCTGTCATTGCCCTCACTCCGGCAAATGAAGCCCCTAACGCCATATTAATTGCCGCAATCTCGTCTTCCGCCTGTTCGACAACAATGCCGTATTCCATTTCCTTGCCTGCAAGGTAATTCATGATACCTGTAGAGGGAGTCATAGGATAAGCTGCGTAAAACTTACAGCCGGAGGCAATAGCTCCAAACCCTATGGCTTCTATTGTAGTCAAAAGCATCTTTGCCTTTGTGACGTCTGCCGGCATAAGGAGGCAGGCAAGACAATTCTTAACGGCAAAATCATGTCCTGCCGCTGCCGCATCAATATTCGCTTTTATAACATCTTCACCCTTTTTTCTGAACGTATCACTGATAATGTCGTTGAGGATCTCCGTACTCATTTTCAGCATCCCAAGGATAGCTCCGGTAGCTACCGTATTTGCCATAATCCTGCTGCCGCCGTGGTCGACGGCAAGTTTGGCAAAGGGAATATCAAGCAAATTCGGGGTGTCGGTTTCGGAATGCGGAATTGCTCCGATTGACGATGAATCGTATACTATCTGTCCCTGTTCCGTGAGTTCTTTTGCATGTTGTGAAATACTCTCCTTGTCAAATGCAACCAGAATATCTACCTTTTCTCTTGGGGCCATAACAGGCTCATCGGAGACCCTTATCTGGAAAAAATTATGCCCTCCCCTCACGCGGGACTCATAATCCTGATTGGTAAAGACATGGTACCCCGACCGAGAAAAAACCCTCGCAAGGGTATCCCCGACCGTCTGGATACCCTGCCCGGCCTCCCCGCCTATTTTGATGGTATAGTCCATAAAATTAATCCCTTAACCCGAAAAATTAAATTAAACTTTTGGAGAAACTGCGGATGTCTGAAATAAATTTATTTTTCGATACCATAGTGTACTTATATAGATGTATTGCCAAAATATTTTTATGCAATTACCATGACCTATCTTTTTAAATAAAATCATCGAGTTAAATAAATTTATTTCAGACATCCGCAGTTTTTGAGTTAACCTAAACGTTCCGAAAGCCGTTCTCGACTTGAAAGGCAGATATAATAAAAAAGCTTTTAGGTTCTCCTCGGCGAATCCGCCTGAGTGCGGACGACTCCATAATGTACTATTTACACAGGGCAGCACGCATTTATCTAAAATGCATTTTAGGTTAAAAGTGCCGTCAGGTGAATATGGATTATCTTTTGTCGCATTCAAAAGTTTTTTTATTATGTCTGCTTTTCAAGTTATGCGGATGAATTTATATCCTATTCGGCAAAACTCTTACGCAAATCACCGAGCCACACAATATGGCTCTTCTCTTCCTTAATAACCTCGTCTATAACCTTTTTCTCCTGTATCATATCCCTGAGTCCGTAATAATAAAGGAGCGTCTCTCTCTCAAAACCGAGCGCAAACTTTATAGCCTCTGCGGAAGAATTCACGTTCCGAACGGCGGAAAGGGATTTGTCCTTTCCGAGGAAGAATTCAGAGTCGACGATAGCTTTCAGATAAAGCGAGACTTCATCCCACCCCTCCGGCGCTTCATCCTTTATTTTATTCTTCAGTGCGGTGAAAACCTGTTCGTGCTTTATCTCCTGCGCGGCAAGCGTCTCAAACAATTTCTTCAGTTCATTGTTTTCATGGAACTTTTTTGCCACGGCAGTGTAGAATTCACTGCCTGTTTTCTCCGTCTGTATAGCCTGCTCTATTACCTCTCTTACTGAAAATATCGTCATAGCGCCTCCTTGTTTATTTTTTATTCATTTAGATACAAGTTTAGTTTATATTCCTTATGTCGTCAATACAAATGATGTTTTTTTCGAGAAGATGTCCTAAAAAGATAAACCCGCCGCAGGGAGGAGATTCCGAAAATCCTTCTTCATTGCTCCCGTATTCCATCGCAAAATCACAACCGTCCTCATAAAAAGGACAATGTATACACATGTTTTTTGTGAGCGTTTCTTCCGTAGCAGGGTCGGGACGTACGGCGTTTTTTTCAAAGGACAATTTGAAACCTTTTCTCATCAGTCTTTCCGTGATAACGAACCCCGAACAGGCGAGATCTTCATCTTTATCCGGTTTATAATAGTGACAATAATTCTTGCAGAGTTTGTTTCGCATGTTCTAATTTTTTTAGGGAACAAAATCATTTACGGTGAGAATATCATAAACCGGATAGCCTAAGGCTTCAATATTCCGTCTGCCGTTTTGTTCGCAGCGATCTACAAGGACAATTATCGCATCTATGATGAGGCCGTTCTCTTTCGCAACATTTATCGCCTTTATTGTAGAGCCTCCGGTAGTAATAACGTCATCAATAATAATCACATGATCGCCGGTTTTTACATTTCCTTCTATGGGAAGTCTCAGTCCGTGTTCTTTAGGTTCTTTTCTTATTACAAAGGCCTGGATCGGTTCTTTAACGCTATAGGAATACATGGCAACAGCGTAAGCAATGGGGTCCGCTCCCATGGTAAGGCCGCCTATGGCATCGGGATGTAAGCCGAGTTCTTTGATCTTTTCAAAAACAATCCTGCCTACCAGATACATGCCGTCAGGGGACTGAGTCGTTTTTTTCATATTGAAATAAAAATTACTGACAGCGCCTGATACGAGTTTAAACTTAGGCTCGCTGCTGTATTGAAAAGAGCGCTCTTTTATTATTTCAATAAGATTTCTTTTCAAATCCATCGTAACCCCATCAGTCGTATAACATGAAAGGCAGACATGATAAAACACCTTTTAAACGCGACAAAAGATAATCGTATTCACCTGACGGCACTTTAAACCTAAATTGTCTTTCAGATAAATGCATATCGAACAGTGTTACAAGTGCATTAAGGAGTTGTCCGCACTCAGGCGGATTCGCCGAGGAGAACCTAAAAGCTTTTTTATCATACCTGCCTTTCAAATTGAGAACTTGTTTTGCAACGTTCAGGTAAATTATATGAATTATAAGGATAGATTTGCAATTATTTTTCGGGCCTGCGACAATTTTTTTGTTTAACCCGGAAAATACAATTAAACTGTCGGAGAAACTGCGGATGTCCAAAATAAATTTATTTTTCGATGCCATAGTGTACTTATATAATAGATGTGTTACCGGTTATTTTTATACAATTACCATGAACTATCTTTTAAAATATATTTATCGAGTTAAATATATTTATTTTGGACATCCGCAGTTTTTTGGTTAAATGGGACTACCCGCCGGCGCGTTTGGGTTTGTATCCCATCCCCTGAAGCATCGCGATGATCACATCACAGTGGTCACCCTGGATTTCGATGACGTCATTCTTGAGGGCGCCGCCGGCTCCTAGCCTTGCTTTCAATTGTTTGAGAAGCGCCTCTCTGTCCTTTCCAGGCATCTGAATGCCTTCTATCAGGGTAACGGATTTTCCTCCGCGTCCTTTTCGATCAAGGCGGACATAAACCTTCTGTTGCGAAAGAGGACCTGTTGCCTGTGTAACTTTACCGGCAGGCTTCTCCTTATTGGGAAGGATCTTATCCGTGGAATAGACGAGTCTTGATTTTTCTTCGGGCATGATTGATTCTATCATTTCTCCCTTGTAATCCGTTTATTCCATATGTGAGTATAAACTGTGATTGCAATTTCCCTTCAATCGGGCAGCAACGGCAACTGTATTTACGTTGAAACAAACGGCGTAAAACTGCTGTTTGACGCAGGCATTTGCGGCAGCAGAGCGGCATCCAGGCTCGAAGCGCATGGCCGTGATATTCGAAATGTAGACGCCTTGATAATTTCACACGATCACGCCGACCATATAAGTTGTGCGGGTGTGTATCAGAGAAAATTCGGGCTGCCGATTTATATTACCCCGATGACTCTTCAAAAGGCTGAAAGAGAAAACAAGCTCGGGAAATTAAGCAATGTAAACCACTTTCTGGCAGGAGAAAAGCTGCAATTCGGAAAAGTGTCCGTGCAAACAATCCCCACACCGCACGACGCTGTAGACGGAGCAGCCTTTGTAATATCTTCCGGGGGTAAAAAGCTCGGGATACTGACCGACCTCGGGCATGTTTTCAGGGAACTCTTCGACGTAATACCGTCTCTTGATGCGGTCTTTATCGAAAGCAATTATGACCCTGAGATGCTTGCCGGCGGAACATATCCCGCTTTTCTTAAAAAAAGGATCCGGGGCCCGCAAGGGCATCTTTCCAATAGAGAGTCCGCCGAATTGCTACAGTCCGGCGTCAAACTTAAATGGGCATGTCTGGCGCATCTTTCCGAAAGCAACAATAACCCGCGCGTCGCATTAAAAACCCATCTTGAGATTGCAGGTAACAGGCTCACTTTTTATACAGCCGGCCGTCACATGTCGTCAGGGATACTTACGATTTAACTTAGCCCCGTCCGGCAGCCTGATCTTAACCCGAAAAATACAATTAAACTGTAAGAGAAACTGCCGATGTCTAAAATAAATTTATTTTTCGATACCATAGTGTACTTATATAGATGTATTACCAAAATATTTTCATGCAATTACCATGAACTATCTTTTTAAATAAATTCATCGAGTTAAATAAATTTATTTTAGACATCGGCAGTTTTTGGGTCAACCACAAAAACTCTTCAAACGTTATAATATTGTACATATCATAGATAAAGGAAGGGACAAAAAAGGTGACGCCAAACAAGGATAAGTTCAGCGGCTGTTTGATCGGCCAGTGTCTGGGGGATGCGGTCGGTTTTGCCGTCGAGGGTTATTCGCCGGCAGCCTGCAAACGTTATATTGAAGATTTTGTAAAGACCGATAAAGTCGGCGAGTTCGGACACTTCCCGTTGCCTTTTGGACAGTACTCGGATGATTCCCAGCTTGCCCGTGAACTAATGCAGAGCTATGCAAAATGCGGAAAATTCGATCCGGCTGATTATGCTGAAAGGATAGCGATGACTTTTGTG
>JBAZWR010000015.1:0-33795 GCA_041660325.1 Thermodesulfovibrionales bacterium
CTCGCTTTTCCCCTTTGCTTTCAATGAGCCCCGAAAGTCAAAGGAGCCGGTAATGATGCTCTTTTGTCCGGTGATGCACGAAACTGCCGGCTTTAATTCCTGGCCTGTTGATTGAGGACTGAAATACATTGTAATGAGACCGGAAGAAATCTCTGCGGTACCCGGCGCTGAAATGCCGCAGACAGATGCACGGTTTACGGTTGTAATTATTCTGCCGGGTGAAAGAGAGATATCCGCATCGAGAGGGCTCACCGGGATCCCGCTGTAAATGAAGGAATCTGCTTTTATCCTCAGCCTGCCGGTGAACGGCAATGTATCACGTCCCTGCTTGCCGCCGGTTTTCCCTTTCCCCTCCACTTTAAATAAATCCTTCAGCGACTCCCATTTCACCTTTTCAGTTTTAATCTCCAGATCGGTCACTATGCTTTGCGGCGATGGATGCAGGGCGCCTCTTACGGAAAATGAGGTATCGGCAATACGCAGGATGGCTGAATCGATTTGCAGACGGTTTTTCTTCCCGTTGAGACGCAGGGTTTCAATTGAGATCGGAAGGTTTTTCTTCCATGGAATGAGGACCCTGTCGGCAGAGAGATTTCCATCAGCAGTGAAAAGAGACGGCTTTTCCGTATCGATTTCGGTCCTGAAATTTCCCTGAATAAAGCCTTCCTGCAGATAAGGAAGATTGAAAAGTCTCTCAAGGGTAGATCTGAAAAGGTTCCCGTTGAAAGTGAGGCGCATAACTTTCTCCTTGAGATTGACCGAGATTGACGCGCGAGATTTCTCATCACTGATAACAAGGTTCCTGATCCTGAATTCACCCGGACTATCCGTTAGTTCGAGAGATACTGCAGGCCCGTTGATAATATTTATTGTTCCTTTAAACAGGAGATTACCCTTTGCACCCCACCGGCTAAAGACGTCGATGCTTTCCCCCAGTATCAGATTACCTTCAACATGCCCCTCGTTCTCCTTCACTGCGTTGAGGGGAAAAGGTTTATCTTTGATAAAACGGTTGAGGAGCTGCATTGATTCCGCAAGGCTGATTTTCGTATAAATATCAAGATGAAAAGGGGCGTCCGACTCTTTCAGCCCGACCTTAAGTTCTCCTTTCTGAAGAACTGCATTACCGAGTGTTGATTCTATTTTCCTTCCTTCAAGAATGCCCTTTCTTACAACGAATTCTCCATTGACTGCTCTGAATGTCAGTTGGTTATCAGGAACAAAAAGCTCCCCGTTCTGAACACGCCCTTTAATCGAGATATTCTCAGTTTTTCCAAGGGCAGTAACAGATTCACCGCTGCTCTGAAAAGAGAGGTATGGAATTGAACCGCCTTTTATATAGCCGAAGATATTCTGAACTGCCAGGTCGTCTCCGGCAAGAAGGAAGGCTGTTTCCCTCGCTGACTGCACATTCATGTCCCTGCCTTCCACACTTAGGGTAATATTGGATATGGAAGAATAATTCTTCTGAAAATGCATCGTTAAAGAAATGTTTTGTGAGAAGTTCGAGACGGAGTTCATCTTTAAAGTCACCTGATCCGGCATCAGTACGGCACGGACATCGGTATTTTTAAGGCTCAGCACCTTCTGATTATTTTTCGTCACGATTATTGCACCGTTCTTTATCGAAACGATAAGATCCGGTGCAGCAGATGCAATATCGTTCAGTATGGATAATGTCTTCCCCTGAATATCCTCTGATGGAGGGGACTCCTTTTTTTCTCTGAGGCTGAGAGAAAATTCAGGTGATTGAACGGATATCCGTGCAATCCTTATCTTGCCGGAGAACAAGGGTAATATTTCAGGATAAATCCTGAGCGACTCAACAGTCCCTTTTGTATCTTCTGCAAGAGTGAGTTGCGCCTGATGAATTACGACGCAGGGCCTTGGAAGAATATCGACATTCACCTTCTGAAAAGATACCTTTCCGCCTAATTTTTGAGATATACCTGAGAGGATTTTTTCCTTGACCGCTTCTTTTTCAAGGAGTCTTGATGAAATCAGTGCGATCAGTAATACGCAAAGAACTATGCCGGCTGCCATTATGGAAAGCAGGAAGAATATTTTTCTTTGTCTGTTCATTTTGTGTCTTAACCGATTAGTTTGTTATTTGCTGACACTTATATGACTATTTCCATTTATCAGGGGAGCTTTGGTCTATTTTGGTATATTTTTGCTATATTTTCAATCCGCTTGAGTATTTTGAGCTTTGAGGATAATACCCTATAAATTTGTCATATCGCTCAAGAAAGTTGAAGTACGGCCATTTCAACCCGTTAAAACACACAGTGAATGGATAGTTTTTGAATCCAATCCTGTCAAATGAGAATATTTTCCTCTTTTTGAAGATTTTTGAAGAAATTCAGCTATTCTTTAGCTCGCTCTATTTCAGGATTGATTTGGTAGTAAAAAATGATTGAGTGGCGAACAGATATTAATAAGCAATCGAATCCTTCTTGAACGTTCTCTTAGGACTTTTAGCTGCATATGTTTTTCCTTACATTATCAAGCTATTTAGAAATTGATTTATGAATAACTTCCTGAATTAAACGAAATCAATAACTGATATAATTGTGTACATTACAACCGTAAATCATCAAACAAGAAGGAGATCTATATGCCTGCTTATGAATATGTCTGTAAAGACTGTAACCATGAGTTCACTGTCTTCCTCTCTATTAAAGAATTTGAAGCTAAATCAAAAATCAAATGTGCTCATTGTCAAAGTGATAATGTGCGGAAAAAAATCTCGGAATTTACTGCAAAGACAAGCAAAAAATCATAGTTTATGCGGAGTAATATCTTCCAGAACTTTATACCTCTTAAACCTGCTATAATAATGCTGATTTTAATTGGTAATTCATATTTACTTGGAGGTAAATGAAATGGCACAAGGAACTGTGAAATGGTTTAACGATAGTAAAGGTTTCGGATTCATTGCTGCTGAAGACGGCACCGAGCTTTTTGTCCACCACACGTCCATACAGGGCAGTGGTTTTAAGACCCTTGCTGAAGGTGACAAGGTTAGTTTTGATATTGAAAAAGGCCCGAAAGGTCCCAAGGCGATCAATGTCGTTAAACTATAATTAAATTGAGAGGATCCCTTTTAGTTGAAGGGATCTTTTTTTTTACAAAGAACGACACGGAAATATTTCTGCCGAGAAAAAAAGTATGTTTTTTATAGTGAGAAAGTGGCAAGCCCTTTTGGCTCACGTTGGTAATGCCTCCTTCCTGAAGTCCTCTCCATAGAAACCTGATATAATTGTGCGTAGTACAACAAGCATTAATTATGATGCAACTCATAAGAGAACTAATGAACTCCATGAAGGTCGGCTGGTACGCCGGTAGGGGCAATAAATGTCTCAAAGCAAAAAAATATGAGAAGGCATTGAATTATTACTTTTGCGCTTTAAATTGCAAGAAGAACAATTTTGGTAATGATGCGTACCTGAGACAAAAATCGCTTACGCATATGAGCAGCTTGGTAGTTATGAAGAGGCTCATAAAAATGCCCAAATGAGCATAGAGTTATACGAGAGATTAGGAGATTCTCCAAATATAAATGTGGCAAAACATCAGCTCGTGGAGCTAATTGAAAGACTTGAGCGCTGGTCATAAGTGTGCTTGTAACTTCCTGTACTCAGCAAAATTTCTTTTGCTATAATTATGAAGATTTTATGCGGTAATAATCATGAAAAAGATAAAAAAATCTTTTAAAAAACAAGAAAATATTGTGCCGGTTGATAAGAATAAAAATCTTACCGAATTTGATGGCGATGAAGCCTTAAATGACACTATTTCTCTATGCATGATAGTCAAGAATGAGGAGATCAACATAGAGCGATGTCTTCTGAGCATTAAACCGGCTGTTCATGAAATGATAGTGGTTGACACCGGCTCTACAGATAGAACAAAAGATATTGCGAAAGCATGTGGAGCAAAGGTATATGATTTCGAATGGACAAATGATTTCTCCGCTGCGCGTAACGTTTCTCTGTTAACAGCTTCTTCTAATTGGATACTCATACTCGATGCGGATGAAGTAATCTCTTCCTTGGATCATAAGGCATTACGGGAATTAGCCCAAAAAAAGAAAAATTCGAAAACAATCGCTTATCAAATGACTACGCGAAATTATGTGGATGCCATATATACGGAGTGGGTTGCCAATGATAGCCATTACAGTAGAGAAGAAGCAGGAGTGGGATGGGTTCCGACCGAAAAGGTCCGGCTTTTCACAAATGACAAGGGGATTCAGTTTGAAAATCCGGTACATGAATTAGTTGAACCGTCCTTATCGAGATTAGGAGTGGAGATTAAAAAAAGTAATATCCCCATACACCATTATGGGCATCTCAATCCCGAAAAGAAAAAGTTTAAGGAAGGTTACTATTACCTGCTGGCGCAAAAGAAATTTATTGAGAGTGATACCGATTTAAGAGCTATCTATCAACTCGCTGTTTCGTCGAGAGGACTTGGGAAATATGAAGAGGCGTTACAATACTGGAAAAAATTTATCGCAATCAAACCAGATTTTCCGACAGCTTTCTGTGAAATGGCGACTAATTATGCTTTAAGTGGTAGATATGAAGAAGCCCTCTTATCGCTAAGAAGAGCCTTGCAACTTGATCCGGCTTCCAGAGATATTATTAATATGTATGCGGAATGTGAAATCATTATTGGCAATCTTGAAACTGCTATTTATCATCTCGAAAATTTTTTAAGGAAAGATTCGACATATCCTATGGCCATGCTGACATTGGCAGCCGCATATTTTTGTGCAGGCAAAAAAGAAAAAGGGCTGGAATATGTGAAAAAACTTAGAGATATAAAATTTAATTGTGCTGATTATCTTTCTGATTTTGCAAAAACACTAATCTCAGTAAAAAGGCTCAACTATGCTCATTCATTACTTCAGGCTGCCGTTGAGAGTAACAATATTACCAGAGAGACTCCTCTTTTGCTTGATGAATGTACAAAAATACTCCTCGATTCTGAGCAATAACATCTCGGATGTTTCTACTGAAATCATTATTTTTTAATTGAAGGCTCTTACCCGCTTTAGGTGAAAGTCACCCTCTCAAGATCTTCATGTACTCCTTATCAAATGAAACTGTTAAAATATGATATGTTTCTATCAATAGTCAATAACAACATCCTGAGAGTTGTGAATTCAAACTCGAATCCATAGCCAGAGATAAGAAAATGGATATTAACGAGACATTCCAATTAGCTCGGAGGCATCATCTTGACGGAAATTTGAAAGAAGCAGAGTATGTTTATAGAGAAATTTTAAGAATCCAACCATCTAATTTTGTTGCATATTATGAAATTGGGAATGTCTTTCAGGATAAATGGCAGCTTGACGAAGCCACGATGTGCTATCAAAAGACCATTGAATTAAATCCAAACTTCTCGGGTGCGTACAATAATTTGGGGAATATCTTCAGAAAGAGAAATAAATTTGACGAGGCAATATTATGTTTTCAGAAAGCAATTGAGCTTGCCCCGACCTTTTGGGGGACATATTACAATTTAGGAGATGTTTATCATGAGAAAGAGGAGATTGATAAAGCAATATTTTGTTATAGGAAGGCTGTGGAGCTAAATCCTGACCATGCCACTTCTTATAACAATTTAGGGAATGCCTTGAAAGATAAAGGTGAAATCGATGAAGCCATGAGATATTTCCAAAAAGCATTGCAACTCAATCCTTCCAATATATCTGTATATTCCAACATTGCGAGAATATGCGAAGAAAAAATGTTGTTCAATGAAGCAAATAATTATCTTAAAAAAGCTTTTAAATTAGATCCGAATTCCGTTGCAATGTATGATACCCTTGAAGATATAAATGCAATTAAAGCCTATCTGAACCAGGAAAAGATAAATTTCATCGGAGATTTATCTAAACAAGATGTTGCAGTTTTAATTAAATATACACAGAAAGCTTCCAACATATTAGAATTCGGCGTTGGTGGTTCTACACAGCTCGTGTGCAAAAACAAAAACAAATCAGCAAAATTTATTTCTGTAGACACCTTACAAGTCTGGATTGATATCACTTTAAAGAATTTACAATTACTCTCCATTGACCCAGATGTAACATTTTTTCTGTACGATAACTGGGAGCAATCAATTGAAGGGATGACTTTTGATCTTATTTTTGACGATGGATTTGAAGATTTAAGGACAGACTTTGCTCTTAAAGCTTGGAGATATTTGAATGTTGGAGGTTCCTTACTTATCCATGATACAAGGACTATAAAATGTGTTCGTTGTGTTGAATTAATTCTTGATAACTATTATCTGGAAATAGATTCATTATTAGTTAATACTAATCATAGTAATATAACGGTGATTAATAAAAAAGCAAGAGAACCATACTCTAATTGGAATTTAGATGAAAATAAGCAGCCTTGGGAATTTGGACATACTTGTCCTCCTAAAAAACTTTGGAAGGGGAGATGATCTTCTATATGTTACCTTGCGTATTTAAATGGGAAAATAAACTCAACCCCTCTATCTGTAATAAATTCTTAATCTTCAACTTATTTCTTATTGAAGTTTTGTCTATCTGAAAAGGTAAATATAACCTCCAAATTAGCTGCATTATGTCAAAAGTGTACTTCACGGTTAAAGCGCACCGCATCGGTGGTTATCAGGTCTGTGATAAATGGCTGAAGGATAAAAAAGACAGGGTATTGGTATTATCCCTTGATGAGATACAGACTTATTGCAGGATTGTCACGTCAATTCAAAAGTGACCCAAAAAGAATATTGCCTAATCCCAATCTTTTTGACGGTTTTATCGCCTCTTTTATTCAAGGCGTGATATATATGCAACATACTTAATTGCGTAGTCCTGTGAAACCTGCCACCAAATCCGCCGCAAAGCTGCCACTGTTTCCGGTCAATCTGCCACCTGTTCCAGACAATAGGTCACCTTTTGATAACGCTTGACAATAGTAACGCGAAGGGATATTATTAAATATGATTAAATCGTTCAAGTGCCGTGATACTGAAGCTATGTTTGACGGCAAACGCATAGAGGGGTTTATCAGTATTCAGTCTGCAGCTATGCGGAAACTTGCGCTATTGAATGTTGCCGGGAGGATAGAAGACCTGAGAGTGCCGCCGGGCAACAGGCTTGAGGCGCTCAAGGGCAAACGGCAAGGACAATGGAGCGTTCGTATAAACGATCAGTGGCGCATCTGCTTCAGGTTTGAAGCTGGGAACGCCTTTGATGTCGAGATTGTCGATTATCACTAAGGAGGCTGTTGTATGAGAAAAAGA
Organism: Thermodesulfovibrionales bacterium; assembly: GCA_041660325.1. Classification (GTDB taxonomy): domain Bacteria; phylum Nitrospirota; class Thermodesulfovibrionia; order Thermodesulfovibrionales; family SM23-35; genus DYFC01. The sequence continues at coordinate 7,297 of JBAZWR010000015.1, forward strand.
CAAGTGCCATATCCTACTCCAGGCGAAATTCTGATGGAAGAGTTTTTAAAGCCTATGGGGCTAACGCAATACCGGCTTGCAAAAGAAATTAGCGTATCCCAAAGACGGATCGGAGAAATTATAGCCGGCAAGCGTGCTATCACCACGAACACCGGGCTCCGGCTGTCTCGTTTTTTCGGTCTGAGTGATGGGTTTTGGGAACGGTTGCAGATTGACTACGATCTGGCTGTTGCAAAGGACGAAATGGCTGAAACACTTAACAGAATAAAGCCGTATGCTGTTGCGTAGGAAATGACAAGGATAAAGAAAAGGTCAACGACACCGGGTACACATTAAGAGCTTGACCATGGCCTTGAGATATTCACACCTTGCACCGGTACACATGCAAAAAGCGGTTAATATTCAGGATAACGCACTCAACGAAAAAACGATTAGCACAAAATTAGCACAATTTGGCGGATAACGCTGATGGTAAAGACTGGTAAGTTATTGATTTTATTGGTAGGCGATGCTGGTATCGAACCAGCGACCTCTTCCGTGTGAAGGAAGCGCTCTACCACTGAGCTAATCGCCCGCCGAGACAAAGATGTGAAAACCGGTAGTGATTATATTAACTGAAATAACGTTTTTTTGAATACCCCCCTAAACCCGAAAAAATGCAATTAAACTTTCAGAGAAACAGCGGATGTGTAAAATAAATTTATTTTTCGATACGATAGTGTACTTATATAGATGTATTACCAAAATATTTTTATGCAATTACCATGAACTATCTTTTTAAAATAAGGTTATCGAGTTAAATAAATTTATTTTAGACATCCGTAGTTTTTGGGTTAATCACTCCGTTAATGGCGGGTAGATAATCATAGAAAAAGCAGTTAACCACAGAGACACGGAGGCACAGAGTTGAAAGGTAAGAGAAAAGGCCGGTATGCATCCTTCACCTTGGCGGTGAAACAAAATTATTCTACAACCCATTGTTTTCTCCGTGTCTCTGTGCCTCAGTGGTAAATGAACTACTGTTTTTAGGATAATCTGTCAGATTCAGGTTTTTTTCGTTCCGGTTTTTGATAGAACATTCCTGCCGATATCGTCTGTCGTCTATGATATATTCACCAGCCTCCGGAGCTACAAAAAGCCGCATTATTAAGGTATAATCTTCTGTGAACCTTTACCTTATAGACGGCAACTCCTATGTCTATCGGGCATACTATGCCATAAGGGGACTCACAAACTCAAAAGGCTTTCCGACGAATGCAATCTACGGGTTTACCAATATGCTCCTCAAGATCATCAGGGAAAAGAAACCCGACGGCATTATCGTGTCCTTTGATTCTCCGGTTCCGACGGAAAGACACAGGATATTTGAAGCTTATAAAGCCCAAAGGCCTGAAACTCCCGGAGACCTTATCCAACAGCTCCCCTATATCAGAAAAATGGTTGCAGCCCTGAATATAAAGGTATTTGAAATCCCCGGTTATGAAGCGGATGATATCCTCGGTACCCTTGCAAAACAGGCGGCGTCCAATGGGGCGGACGTCTATATCGTAACCGGCGACAAGGACATGCTTCAGACTGTCGACGACCGGATAAAAGTGTACGACCCGATGAAGGACAAGGTATTTGATGAAGCATATGTCAGGGAGAAATACGGAGTCGGACCGGCTCGGATACCGGAATACATGGCGCTTACAGGCGATGCCGTGGACAATATTCCGGGGATCAGGGGGATCGGCGAAAAAACGGCACGGGAACTGCTCACGGAATTCTCAAGCCTGGACGAACTGCTGAATAATGCCGGCAGGATCAGGAAAGAAAAACTGAGGGCCCTTGTGTTGGAAAATGCGGACATTGCGAGATTAAGCATGAAGCTTGCAATACTCGATACGTCGGTGCCCCTGGATTTTGATCTTAAAGAATACCTTATAAAAGACCCTGACTGGATGTCGCTGCTTTCTTTATGCAAAGAGCTTGAATTCGGGAGTTTCCTGAAACTGATCCCGTCCTCTGCGCCGACCGACATGAGTTGTGAAACCGTGCTCTCTAATCCGCGATTGCTGGAGATAATCACAAAGATAGAAGACGAAGTGTCTTTTGATATTGAGTCAACCGGAAGAAATCCCGTAACGGCGCAGATGGTAGGTCTTTCGATAAGCGTTGAAAAAGGACATGCCTTCTATATCCCTCTTGCCCATTCCTATCCCGGCGCGCCTTTACAAATGGATAAAAGAGAGGCGCTTGAAAAGCTTCACGGAATATTTGGAGATGAACATATTGCCAAGATCGGGCACAATCTCAAATACGATATCATGATGCTGAAGAAGGAAGGCATATCTGTCACAGGAAGGCTTTTTGACACCATGATTGCATCTTACCTCATTAATCCGAACAAACCTAACCACAGCCTTGAAGAAGTTGCCTTTGAATACCTTTCGTACAGGAAAAAGACTTTCATGGAAGTCCTCGGCAAAAAAGCCTCTTTTGCAGAAGTGCCGTTGGAGGACGCGGCCCCCTATGCCTGCAGGGACGCTACGATGAGCCTTGAACTGAGAGAGGCGCTGTTCGGCATACTAAAGGAGAACGGTCTTGAAGACCTGTATAACAATATAGAGATGCCTCTCATCCATGTGCTTGCCGATATGGAAACAGCGGGAGTGAAGATCGATGCCGGTAAGCTTGGAGGGATTTCAAAAGAGCTGGAAAGGGAACTTGACTCGCTCACGAGGAGGATCTACTTTCTCGCCGGAGAAGAATTCAATATCAATTCCCCGAAACAGCTTGGCACGATTCTTTTTCAAAATCTCGGTCTGCAGCCGGGCAAGAAGAAAAAGACCGGGTTTTCAACGGATGTGAGCGTACTTGAAGAACTCGCACAATACCATGATCTGCCGGGAGAGATACTGAACTACCGCAGTCTGAACAAACTGAAAACCACATATATAGATGTGCTCCCGACGCTTATAAATCCGGAAACGGGACGCATTCACACTTCCTTTAATCAGGCTGCCACCGCCACCGGAAGGCTGAGCAGCAGCGAGCCTAATCTCCAGAACATTCCGATAAAGGGAGAATGGGGGCGGCGTATCAGAGAAGCATTTATAACGGAGGGAACCAACCTCCTTCTTTCAGCAGACTATTCGCAAGTCGAGTTAAGAATTCTTGCCCATTTGAGCGGGGACGAAGGGCTTATCAACGCTTTCAACAGTAACATTGATATCCATTCCCGGACTGCGTCGGAGATATTCGGTATTCCGCTTGATAAGGTTTCTATTGATGCGAGGCGTATCGCAAAGACGGTCAATTTCGGAGTTATTTACGGCATATCACCGTTCGGACTTTCTGAAGCTCTCAGCATATCGAGAGAGGATGCAAAACAGTACATCGAACAGTATTTCGAGAGACATCCGGGTGTGAAATCATATATAGACAAATGTATAGACGACGCAAGATGCAACGGATATGTCACAACACTTTTCGGTAGGAAACGCGCCGTGCCGGAGGTACACAGCAAAAACACAAACGTCAGACAGCAGGGCGAGCGGCTTGCAGTGAATTCCCCTATACAGGGGGCGGCGGCGGATATAATCAAGATAGCGATGGTCCGCATATGGAAGGCATTGACCGAAAAAGGCTTGAGATCGAGGATGATCCTGCAGGTCCATGACGAACTTCTCTTTGAGGTACTGCCGGAGGAACTCGAAGTCATGATGGAACTCGTCAGGAAAGAGATGGAAGGAGTTCTTACGCTCTCAGTTCCTCTCAGGGTGGATATCCATTACGGCAAAAATTGGGCGGAAGCGCATTAATTAATACATCGGACACAAAAATGAAAGGCAGACATGATAAAAAAACATTCAGAACGCGACAAAAGATAATCCATATTCACCTGACGGCACTTTCAACCTTATGTGTACTTTAGATAAATGCATATCGAACAGTGTTAATAGTGCATTAAGGAGTCGTCCGCACTCAGGCGGATTCGCCGAGGAGAACCTAAAAGCTTTTTTATCATGTCTGCCTTTCATTTTTGAGAAATTGTTTTACAGTATTCAGATGAATGCAAAATTTTGAAATTCTGCTACAATATAGCCAATACCTCATGAGGAGGGGTTATGAAAAAGAAAGTACCTGCCAAACAAGTTAGTGATAAAGCAAAAAAAGAGGAACTGTTAAAAAGAGTTAAAGCAAGCCTTAGTAAACCTTCAAAAGCAGCCGGCAAAAAGAAAGAAACAAAAAAGGCTGCCCCTGAGAAAAAGATTTCACCCAAAAAAGTCAAAGCCCGGATTGTGAAAAAACCTGTAAAGGTTGAAAAAGAAAAAGTCGGGAAGACCGTTAAGAAAGTTAGTCCCGGGGAAAGAACTCCCGCAAAAAAGATTGCAGTAATAAAAAAGAAGGAGACCCTTCCAAAGGCGGTAAAAAAGAAAATACCTTCAAAAGCAGCAGCCGAAACGGTAAAGGGGAAGAAGGTTGTAAAAAAGGAGAAGGCTGCAAAGATAGGCGTTAAGGTAAAAGACAAAAAAGCTCTCCCTCTCCGGGCCGAAAAGAAAGAGAAACCTGCTGCAGGCAAGGCCGGGGAACTTCAGGCTGCATCAAAGGCGGAAACAAAGACCGGGAAGAAATTAGTGAAAAGAACTGCTGAAAAAGTCAGAAAAACATCTCCTCCTGAAATAGCAAAAAAAGAGAAAAAGGTGGAAATTCCCAAAACCGCAGGCAGGATGGAGAAAACAAAAAAAGAGACTGCTATAAAACCGGTTATAAAAAGAAAACAGGCAAAAAAAGAAAAAGATATTATAAAGGAGTTCAAAGGCGCCGGAAAATTTATAAAAGGCAAGACCGGAGAAATAGTTAAGGAAATAAGGCAAACAACAGAAATAGAAGGACCTGAAAATATTAAAGAAAACAAAGAATGTCGACCGGCGCCGGCAGAAAAATGGCCTCCAATTCCCTTTGAATCTCTACCTTCGGAATATGGAGAAAACGGCATTACCCTAATGGTTGTGAATCCGTCAAAACTTTTTGCCTTCTGGGAAGTCAGGGAAGATACCCTTCAGATATTCCAGGGCGACCTTAAAATAAGACTCTATGATATAACAGGCATCGATTTCGACTCTATGGATGCAAATAACTGCATTGATATAGCTGTGAACGACAGGATAGGTGACGGGTATATAAGCGTCAGTCCGGGCAAAGATTATATTGCGGACATCGGCATTGTTTATAGCGAAGGCATTTTTATCAGCGTGGCCAGGTCTCTTAAGGCTTCAACTCCTCATGAAACAATTGCAGAAGAAAAAGTTTTACCCGAGCAGCTTGTGGATATCGGGCTTCGTGTCGGGTATTGAGTTGCAACAAAAATAATTCTTGCAACAATATGTTGCCATAAGATTCTTCATATAAATCCAGTTATTTATTGTATAACCGCATTATATGGTTGCAGTATATCCTGCGCTCAAAAACATTTTTCATTTATATCAAGGCGTTATACAAGTGGTATAGACTTTGCTTTATTAAGGTAAAGATTATAAAGACATAAAATAATAAGCACATAAGGACAAAAATTATTGTATAATGGATCGTTTTAAAACATAGCTTAGATATGTTGCATCCGGCAACCAATAAAAATCTAATTTAAAAGGAGGTTATGGGTATGAAAAAGGGAGGGGTATTGTTGTTCGCTTTTGTTTTTCTTTTTTGTATGACGGTCTTGCCTGTACTTGCGGCTGATACCTCAAAAGAAGTGGAACAACTCAAGGGCGAGGTCCAGAAGCTTCTCAAGAGGATCGACGCGATAGAGAAGAAGCAGGCCGAGACGGTGACTAAGGTTGCAGAAGCAGAGAAAAAGGTTGAAAAGGTTGAAAAGAAGTCTTTGAAAGACCGTATTGAATTCGGCGGTGAAGCGCGTTTTCGTGCGATGATTGATAATGCTTCGACAGACAAGGGGTTTTATGGCACCGGCCAGCCGGGTGATGATGTGGAATACAGAGATAAGACATCTTTCCCGATGCGAATCAGGTTAAATGCACACGCCGAAGTCGTACAGGACTGGGTTGATTTTTATGCCCGGCTTACCATGAACAAACGCTGGGGCGCGTATGATACTTCCGCGACCGATCCTTTTAACAAACCGAATTCGTTCGAGTCGAGCATCGGACACGACATGAATGCCCGGTTTGAGCAAATGTATATAACGATGAATCTGCCGTGGATCAACGGCAAATGGTATATCGGTCGGTTGCCGGGAGAGGACGGAGCGCCGCAGAGACAGGCGCGCACACTGTTCCCGAGACCGTTCATAGACTCCGAGATTGACGGTACATTGATTTCAATTAATGCGCCGGAAACTCCCCTTGACAACATCAGTCTCCCATGGACATCAACCAGATTATGGGGACAGAAAAGCGAACCGGGCAAAGCCCCGACGCTCAAGTCATATGAGGCAAAGGTTAATGACAAAACAGGTATTATCCTTGGCTACCTCAAATATGACGAGTATAAACTGATCAACAAAAATGATGAAGAGGTAAAAGCGGACTCCGATGCATTCCTTGCACAGGCACAGATCAAAATAGGCAAGGATACGGAAATCATCGTGGACGGACTGACCATGCAGGACTGGCATATGCCCAATACCTCCAAGGCAACCTATGTTCCGGACCTCAACACGAGTTATCTCTTGACAGGCGCCTATGTCGACACACAACTCATGGGTTTCCAGCTGTATGGAGCATATTACTATAGCCATTTCGACATCCCGGCCCATAGCTTCAAGCCCGGCGGCACCGGAACTGAACAGAGTGTTGAGAAAAGTGGATACCCCGGTCATTTGTGGTTTGCAGGGTTCAACACCGGAGATTTGATTAATCGCGACCATCAGTTGACGGTTGAATTTACTGACGGAAGTGATGCATGGATCAACCCCTTTAACTACCGTGGGTATAGGAGAAAAGGAACTGTGGGATCTCCTGCCGGAAACTACTTCTACAATTCTAACGGCAAGGATACCGTCGGTTTTTATCCGTTCAACGCCCAAATGTGGGACATCTTCTACGACTATTATTTCAAACCGAATGTCAGGTTCCGCCTTGGTTACATTGATTTACTGTATTCCAAGCATGACAAGGACAGCGGGGCTAGTTTCTCGATTTTGGGCAGCTCGAAATTGCAGCATGACTATTGGCCGTATGCTGAAGTCAATATCTCTTTTTAGTTGAGATAAGGAAACTTAAAGTAAATATAAGACAATCCTGACTCCCCCAAGATGGATTGCGAGGGAATGTCACCGTAAGGCGGCTTTCCCTCATTTTTTTTAACCTGAAAAATGCAATTAAACTGCCATAGAAACCGCGGATGCCTAACCCGGATTATTCATAAAATTGGTAACAGCAACTGAGGATAGATTATTTGAGAGGTTTTTTTTTGCCGATAGTCAAATACGGTATGTGAAAATAAAGAGGCAAAACCCTCGGGGGGAGGAACGACCGGGAATGTCCGCCTCAGGCGGATTCGCCGAGGAGAAAGCGCAAATACTTTATCCTCAGTTTAATCGGAAATATTTGTGAATAATCCGGGATAGAATAAATTTGTTTTGGACATTTGCAGTTTTTGGGTTAATGGTAAGACGGATTCATGATGAGTAGTTGCAAGGAGTCTAATAAATGCATTAAAATCAAGACTGATATATTTTTTGTAATATTCTTTTACCGCTTCACGTTGTCCCGCTTTCTTTATGCCGGTGTAGCTCAGAGGCAGAGCAGCTGATTCGTAATCAGCTGGCCGGGAGTTCGACTCTCCCCACCGGCTCCAATAAAATCAAAAGAATATCAGAGTCTATAATTTACTACCAATGGGTTAATAATTAACCTGCCAAAATAGCATACCGAAAAAATCTGTCAAGAGGCCGAAAAATTTTTGTAAGACCCTTCAAAATAAGAAGGATATCACTGTGATATAATATATTCATACGTGAGAGGAGAAATAATATGCCTGTAACAGCAAAACAAAAAGATGAACATATAAGGGTCAAGCAATTCATAACCGATACCAAGGGCCAAAAGATGGCTGCTGTTATCGATATAGAGGAATTGAAAAGGATAGAGACTGTTCTGGATCTCATCCCTCCTGCAGAAGCATGGCTGTACAAGAACAAGAAAGCACTTGAGAGCGTTCAGAAGGGGTTAAAGCAGGCAGCAAAGGGCAAAATAAGAAAGCTGAATCTTGCCGAACTGTAAGGTGCTTCTTGTTTGATATCTTTCTCACCGATGAAGCCGGGGAACAATTAGAGAGACTCAAAATTGACAAAGGACTTTTAAAGCGGTACAAGGCAGTAAAAAAGGCCATACAATTCCTTTCCCAGAATCCGAGGCATCCCGGTTTGCAGACTCATGAATTTACTTCTCTGAATGCTCCCAAAGGAGAAAAAGTTTTTGAAGCATACGCAGAACAGTCTACACCGGCAGCATACAGGATTTTCTGGTATTACGGGCCAAAAGAAAAACAAATCACTATTATCTCAATAACTCCTCACCCATAAGATTACTTTTTTAAATCTTCTTCAATATCCCCAGCAAATATGAAACCGATGCCCGGCAGTCATTCGGGGTTATAATCGCTGGCGCCCTCGGCAAGGGGAGCTATATTATCTTTGGGGACGACGCCATCTTTCAAAACAAGTTCTTCGATCAGGAGAATATGCCTCTCGGGAAAAATTTGGCGGATTGGATGAAGTGAGTTCCTTTAGAAGGTCTTATAATGATTTCGTAAAAAAATGAAATTTCAGTAACAACATTCCCAAAGGCGCGCCGGGTCTACCAGTAGCGTATTCTTCCCACATCTACGTGAACAAAATCCGAGGAGGGATAATACCCCACGCCACCTCTCTGAAGGTCAACGGCAGCGCGCTGCAGGACCTTCAGCTCATGACCGGGGAGGCTTATATCAATCGCCTTTCCGTAAATGTGAAGGCTGTTTTTTACCACTCCTTTGCTCGTAATATTAAGAAGCGAGTTCGTTTCCGGAGAACGATAGCCCGAAATAATATTGAAGGGAGCCGTGCTTTCCAGCTTCTGATGGAGAGCAAAGAGTAGGTCTAATAAATCCGTATCGATCTCTTTCACCCCTCCCGTGCGGTAGTCACGCAACATGTAATTTATATCAGACAGCGCTTGTGAAACATACGCACCCTGGGTCCAATAAACCGTTTTCATGCTCTCGCCTGTATGAGTGTTATAAAAGGAGAGAGCTCTTTCAGCAAAAAAGACTTTTGACACCGCAGCGACAGCCTTAAATGGGAGAAAGCACGCAACAGTCGCTGCCATCCCCGCTGTAAGAAAAATTCTCCGGCTTATACCGGTGTGCGATATCGCGGGCTGCGATTCTTTTTTAAATGTCATAAATTAGTACCTGCCTATTCTTTATAATAACCGATATAAGATAAAAATCGCGTCTTTTAAAAATAGCTGCGAGATGCAGCGCATACAGTTCCGATGTAAAATGATTGACCGTCATTGAAGATCCGGTTTCTTTAGAAGGGCCTCATCGAGGAGTTTATCCCTTCCGTAGATGTCATTTCTGAACTGAAGAAGGCCCCTTTCATCAACCCATGCCGTAAGATACAGAAAATGGACATTTAACGGATCGGGAATCATGACTTTTTGCTCGGCGCCTTTCTCTATCGCGGACAGTAATTTTTCGCGAGTCCAGCCGGGAGCATGCCGCAATACATACTCCGCAAGATCGATCGGTTTTTCAACGCGCGTGCAACCGTGACTGAAGGTGCGCACATTCTCCGAAAACAGACGCCTGGAAGGAGTATCATGCAGATAAACGTCAAACCGGTTTGGAAGCATGAACTTTATGCGTCCCAGCGGATTCAGAGAGCCGGGCTCCTGGCGGAATCTGTATTTCAAAGTATCTGCGGTGACCACGGCCCAATTAATAGTTTCCGGGTTTATTTCCTCTTCTCGGGATCCCCAGCCTCTCAAGACCTTAATATTTTGTTTTGCAAGATAATGAGGGTCCTTCCTGATCTTCTTCAAAATCTCATCCCGCGCAATACCGTCCGGGATGTTCCATGAAGGATTTATTACGAGATAGGTCATGTTTGCCGTAAAGACGGGGGTGCTCCGGTAGGGCTTCCCCACAACTACTTTCATCGATAGGATTGATTTCCCGTTTTCGATAACGGCCAGTTTAAAATCCGCAATGTTAACAACGATTGAGTGCTGTTCAGGGTTGCCAAGTATCCACCGCAGCCTTTCCATGTTCAATTCCATTTGTCGTATCCGTCGCTTCAACGGAACATTAAGAGCACTGAGAGTAACGGACCCAACGACACCATCGGGTTTAAGCCCATGCCGTTTCTGAAAGAGGATTATTGCCTGTTCCAGTTTCTTATCAAAAAATCTCCCGCCCATTGCTTCGTCAGCCTCCGGATCACCTGAAGCGGCAAGCCTCTTTCTCAGTTCAACAACCCTGTCGGATGCGGACTTTTTCTTCAAAATGGGACCGTTTGAAACGCGCGGCCACTCATCTTTTGATAATAGCTTTCTATACAACGCGAGGGCCTGTCTGAGCCTCGCGTAGGAGTCCTGTTCGGGACGGAGTTTCATCAAGGCCTCTCTTATCCGTTTTTCCTTGAGTGCCTGCTCAAGGACAGAGGAAACATTTATATCCCCTCGCTTTGCAAACCACTCCGACTCAATAGTCGCCGGGTTCACGCACCCTCCGGACAGGTGACAACCCAGAGTAAGAAATGCATCCGTCAGGAGGATATCAAGATCGGCTATACGTACAGGTTCAAGTAATTTTTTCTCCGCCTTATCGACAAGAGATTTTATAAGCCCGATGTGATAGTAATCCGGAGTCAGCCCATCGCCGGAGGCTTCCTCTACCGCCCTTATGAGTATATCTGCCTGCATCAGCCGGCCATCCCGGCTCCATGCCGGCTGGTAGTTTCTTCCCTTATAGAACCTCTCGACAAGAATAGAGGAGTATATCCGATCTCCACCGATAAACCTATTTGAAAGGGTTTTCCATTCAATTACTTTAGATTTTATTAGCAGACCAATCCCTGAATCGTTTATCTGAACGGATGAACTTCTTTCGGAAGAAACACCGTAAGAGCATAAAAATACAATTACGATAAAGAGCGCAATAATTACCTTTTCTCTCAAGTTTGTCCGTGTCATGTGTGTTTTTATTTTAACAAATCCGGGATTTATTAAAGCCATACCCGTTCAGTCACATCTCTAAAATCTGTTATAATGTATTTATATTATATGGGACAGGGCTGAAAGGAAGAGCGGCCCCTGAAAAAACGTTGCATTAAAGACTTAAAAGGAGGATAAGGCATGTATAGAAAAATTATTTCCATCACGGTGATGCTGACTTTTTTTACAGGTGTTTTCGGCTGTGCATCCTTAACTGAAGAACATAAAGGCGCAGCAACGGGAGCCGGAATCGGTGCGGTAACCGGCGCGGTAGCCGGCACGCTTCTTGGAGCAAAGGGGGCAAAGACGGAGATGGCGATACTCGGAGGGCTCGCCGGAGCGCTTGCCGGAGGCGCAATCGGACACTATGCATATGACCAAAAAAGGACAAAAGATGAGACTGCCAAGAAATATAACTACAGCTCTTCACAGGGCAATTTGATACGAATTGAAGACTTTTCCGTTGTTCCTGCTACGGCTATGCCGGGGGATACCATCGAACTGAAAATGACCTATGCGCTGCTCGGCGTCGGCGCAGGCAAAGAAGTAAACATTTCAGAAATACGGGAAATAAGATATGAAGGCGAGATTTTCGGGAAACCGCAGGTAAATGTGTCGCGCGCGGACGGGACATATGTCAGCACTATACCTGTAACGCTGCCGAATGACGTAAAAAAGGGGAAATATAACGTTATCACGACCGTGCAAAGTCCTTATGCGAGCGACTCTAAAGAAGCAAGCTTTCAGATAAAGTAGAATCGGTTTATAAACCCAAAAACTGCGGATGTCTAAAATAAATTTGTTTAACTCGATGTTTTTTATTTTAAAAAGATAGTCCATGGTAATTGCATAAAAATATTTTGGTAACACATCTATAATAAGTACACTATCGTATCGAAAAATAAATTTATTTTAGACATCCGCTGTTTCTATGACGGTTCAATTGCATTTTTAGGGTAAACGGATTTTTAATTATACATCAGCTTTCGTTCCAGGTCTGTTGAGCGGGAAATCCTCTTTGCTTCATCAAGGGTTATGATATTCTGTCTGCAGAGTTGAATCAGGTGCTGGTCAAGCGTCTGCATCTGATATTCATCGCGTCCTTTTTCGATATAGTTTTCGATCTCATCCAGGTGCCCTTCCCGAATACAGGCCTTGATGGTAGACGTTGTATACATAACCTCCAGGGCCGGCAGGACTTTTTCGCCGCTCTTTTCTCTTACAAGCCGCAAAGAGATCGTTGCCACAAGTATCTCTGCGAGTCTGTGGCGGACACTCTCCTGGCTCTGGGGGGGATAGAACCCTACAATGCGGTTGATTGTGGAAGCCGCATTAGATGTATGCAGGGTCGACAGGACGAGATGCCCGGTCTCGGCAGCCTTGATGCAGGCGTCGATCGTTTCCATGTCGCGCAGCTCCCCGACCATAATTACATCCGGGTCCATACGCATGGCCGCTTTTAAGGCGCCGCCGAAACTCTCCGTATCAATACCCAGTTCTCTCTGAATAATACAGCTTTGATTTGAATGAAAAATAAACTCGATAGGGTCCTCGATAGTAATAATACTGTAGTTAAAATTATCATTAACATACCGGATCATAGAGGCCATAGTAGTAGATTTACCGTTGCCCGTGGGTCCGCAGACAAGGACCAGGCCGTTCGGGGCTTTCACTATATTCCCCAATACGGCAGGAAGATTAAGTTCTTCGAAAGCGCCTACATGGTGAGGTATGACGCGCATTACAATGCCGATATTGCCGCGCTGACGAAAGATGGTGACACGAAAACGTCCTACGTCCGGCAACGCGTAAGAAGTGTCTAATTCCATTAAGTTTTCAGGCAGCTTGCGGTTGCTTTGCTCCAGAACAGTAGAAGCTATAAACTCGGTATCCTTTTTCGTCAGGATATTCAGCTTAGAACGGATCATGTGCCCGCGGGCCCTGAATATGGGGGGATTGTCCACTTCAAAATGGATATCGGAAACCTTCTTTTTAAAAGCGATATCTAAGATTTGTGTAAGGGTGGCAATGTCCATAATCGTTCCTTTCTTGAATCATACACGGCGGTATATTTGTATTGACCCGGACATTTTTAATTGCATTTTTCCGGTTAATGTCCGTCATTTTTGGGACGCCTTTTTATACAATTTACGGTAAAGGGCGTTTTCGACAACCAGGCCGGCCAGATTTGATAGAATTACCAGTTCATCGGCTTGCACCGGTGGAACATTTTCCCTGCCGAAATCGCCGTATGTCAGGGTCATAATTTTCCCGTTACTTTTCATAGGAAGGAGGATTATGGCAGGCCTCAAGGGCGCGCCGATCCCGTTAAAGAGATATTCCTTTAAGACTTCGTCATCACTCTCTCCATAGAAAAACCGTCCGTTTTCAATCGTATCACGGAACACCGAGGATCTTGTCAAAGGAATCTTCAGCCTTGCTGCAGAATCCGGCCCGCGGTCCTTTTGGGAATAAACTCCTATGGCCCTTTCGCCGGCAAGCTCAGTCGGGCGAACAATAAAAGTAACGGATCGTTCAAATACTTCGGCTACTAACTGAAGAAGGGCAAAGGAGACGTCACGGGGTTCGTGAATGTCCCGAATGGACAGGAAGCGATCCTTGATCCTGCTCAGTTTGTTATCCGTTGCTCCCGGGTCGTTCAGCTCAAGAAAAGATCCTTTAATATAAGATTTGAAGGTTTTCAGAAATATAATCGTATCTTCAATAAACGTTGCTTTCCCCGACTTTTTTGAAGGCTTGGGGAAAACCGCCCTTATCCCTTCATTATAGGACTGTAATGTAAAGGCGTAATCTGCCGGAGAAGCCATCTGGATAGACGGAACCTGTGGATATCTCGCCTTTACTTTTCGCCGCAGGCTGACGATCTTCTCTTCGGAAAGTATCCCCCCGGATATTTCGGGGCTGTCAAAAATTATGACGGGTGACATTTTTATTAATAGGCATTGGGCTATGATACGGTCGAGTTCCTCTTCCCCGTCAGTTGCAAACACAAGTACGCCCTCGTTTTTGCAGATAGTCATGACGGAATGTTTAATGAACTCGTCCTCGCTAAAGATTATAAGGGCTTGAGTCCGGCCACCCTGCCTTGCCGGCCCGTCAAGGGGAATTATACTTGGCGCAGATTTTTCCAGAAAAGAGACAAAGGCTTCCTGCTCTTCGGCGGAAAAATCGGACAGGGTCTCCCGGATTTTGTGGCGGTGAATTTCGACGGGGTCGAAAATCTCGTTGGCCGTGGAAAATTGAGGTATTTTTCTCTCCAGATGGTCGAGATCCGCCAGGCCCAGGTCATCTGCCGTAAGGACCGAATTCTTTCGCGCTTTTTCTACGGCCTTGTCTGATGAAAGCACATCTGAAAACAAATCTTCGTATGACGGGACATTTTCCCCGGACTGGCGATTATGTTCCCGCTCGTCAAAAACCCGTAGAGCATCCATCAACACCATTTGGGCGTCGAGGCCCATTGCCTGCTCCATCTTGCCGATGGGATAACTGCATTCGGGAGTGACCGCAATATCTTCCGTATCAAGGGTAAAGGTCCCCTTAGTCCAGCCTATCAATTCTACGACAGTTATCTCGATCAGTTTCCTTAGTCCTTTTGAAGCTTCTTCATGAGTTAATTTGCCCAACTCGATGAGAGTGGAAATTAAAGGCTTGCGGTCCTTGCCGGCGCTCTTTTGAAGTTCAAGCGCCTTTTCGAGATCTTTTTGGGTTACGGCGTTCATTCTCACCAGGACCGTGCCGATACGCACGCTGTTATTGAGATGGCTTGCGCCTACGATAAACCCGTTACTGAAAATTATACGGCTTTCACCCCTGCTCCCTTTGACGGAAAACGTGCCGGACTTCCTCGTCGTATGGAGCAGTTGAATAATGTCAACTATGTGTAGATGTTCTAAGTCTCCGGTAAAGGCCATAACTATATAACGTTTGAAAAGTTTGCTAAACTATACAGAAGGATAACACAAAGAAAGCGGACGGGTAAATACATCTTTAATGTTATGGAAAGGAGAAAAAATATGCTAAAGGACTTTAAAGAATTTGTCATGAGAGGAAATGTAGCGGACATGGCTGTCGGTATCGTTATCGGCGCTGCCTTCGGCGCTATCGTAACTTCTTTTGTTGCCGATGTTATCATGCCGCCAATCGGTCTTTTGCTCGGAAATGTAGATTTCTCCGGCCTGTTTGCAGTACTAAAAGAAGGGAAAGTACCCGGACCTTACGAGACCCTTGCTGCTGCCAAAGATGCAGGCGCCGTAACATTGAACTACGGGGTATTTTTCAACACTATCATGAGTTTTCTGATAGTCGCCTTTTCCGTATTTCTTGTCATCAGGAATGTCAACAGACTGAAGAAAAAAGAAGAGGCGCCTGCGCCTGCGACAAAAGAATGTCCGTTTTGTCTTTCGGTAATATCCGTTAAGGCCGTCCGCTGTGCGCATTGCACGTCCGGGTTAAAGGTATAATGCAACCGTTGATAAATCGACTTGTGCTATAATATTCTGCAATGAAACACTCATACTCTATATTCGGAAAAAACCTTCCATTTCAAAAGGCCTTTCTCATCGTTCTGCTCCTGCTTTTCTCGCTCTCCTGCTCCGGCAAGCCTGCCGTGAAGCCTTCGGAAGCCTTTGATCCGGAGAAGGCGTTCACAAAGGCTAACGAGCAGCTCGAGAAAAAGGACTATGAAGCGGCGCGGGCGGCGTTCCTTGAGGTAAAAAACAGGGATTTTTCCAAAAAATTTGCGCCGTTGGCACAGATGAAGATAGCCGACTCATATGTGAAAGAAGACGAGCCTGAGCTTGCGATTGCAGAATATCAGAAGTTTCTGGACGCCTATCCTGACAATCAGTTCGCCTCCTATGCCCAGTACCAGATAGCCATGGTGTCTTTCAATCAGATAGAAGGGCCTGAACGGGGATACAGCGGGGCTGCAAAGGCCCTTGAGGAATTTGAGAAGCTGAAGAAAAGGTACCCGAGGAATCCATATAAAGAAGAGATTGAATTGAAGATACAGAAAAGCAGAAATATTATTGCCGACTATGAATACCTTGTCGGAGAGTTTTATTATAAAAAGGGCTCCTATACTGCCGCGCTCGGAAGGTTTGAAGAATTGCTGAAGAAGTATCCGGATTATAAAGGAGAGGCTTCGGTTCTTTTCCTGACCGGCATGTCTTACAATAAACTCAAACAAAAAGATAAAGCCTCGGAATATCTCACCCGTCTTATTCAGAAATATCCAAATGATATGCTGGTCAAAGATGCAAAGAAAGAACTTGCAACGATCAAAAAGTGAAGGATAAAAAACAGGGCCCGAAGGCGGTAAAAGCGAAAGCCTGCAACACCTATTATCCCGCATTTATAGACCTCGAAAATAAAAAGACCGTTGTTGTCGGCGGCGGAAACGTTGCCGAAAGGAAAATTTTGGGCCTGCTCGATACGGGCGCAAAAGTCACGGTTGTAAGCCCCGGGATTACAAAGCGTATCGAGCGGGAAAAGCAAAAAGGCAGGCTGCGCCATATCTGCCGTGCATACCGAAAAAGCGACCTGAAAGAAGCGTTCCTTGTCATTGCGGCAACGGATGACCGGGACGTCAATGAAAGGGTTTCGCGTGATGCTCCCTGCCTTGTGAACATTGTGGACGTCCCGAAATTATGCAACTTCATTGTTCCTTCCACAATGCAAAGGGGGCCTTTAACAATCGCAATCTCGACCGGCGGCGTCAGCCCGGCCCTTGCAAGGTCGTTAAGAGAAGAACTTGAAAAAATCTATGGATGCGAATTCTCCGGCTACCTGAAGACATTGCAGAAAATTCGCGCACAGGCCATGACCATGATTAAGGACGGAAAAAAGAGGGCCGGTTTTCTGAAGGCGGTTGCATCGGAAAATATGCTAAAATTGCTTAAAGAGAAGGGGTGTTCCGAAGTCGGGGAAGCGGTTAAAAGTCTGTTTAATAGTTACACGGCTAAAAACAGCGGAAGACGTGCTGAAAAACCCTTCTAATGCCCGGAGTGTTTAGTATAAATGAGAGGAGGGTGCTATAGAAATTAAGATTACATTCCCGGGAGGTCAAAAAGTAAACGCGGAGATCAACGGGTTTACCGTTCATACGGACCAGCCGCCTAAATATGGAGGCGAAGGGTCGGCTCCCTCGCCGTTTGAATATTTTCTTGCGTCAATAGGGACCTGTGCGGGCGTCTATATCCTCGGCTTTTGCGAAAAACGAAAGATCCCCACGGAAAACATTTCGATTATCCAGCGTCTTGAATATATAAAGATGAAAGACGACAAATCATACCTTGAAAAGATTGTCCTCGAGATCCTTGTCCCGCCGTCTTTTCCTGAAAAATATCATTCGGCCCTGATTAAAGTGGCGGACCAGTGCGCCGTCAAAAAGGCTATTATGAGCCCGCCGAAATTTGAGATAAAGACAACGGTAAGATAACGTGCTGTTGAAAAAAATATCGATATTGATACTTGTAACGCTCTTCTTCGCCTTTCCTGTTGCCGCCCAGAAAAAGCCCGAGGTTTTCTTAAAGTACAGTAAACAGGAAGGCGTCATGCGGATTGTTCTTGAGGGGGAAGAGTTAGTTATCGGCAAAACACAGGCGGCCGTCTCGGCATCTCATATAAAGATTGATTTCCCGGAAGTGTTTCATTTAAATTTACCCGGAGTTATACCCTTTGAGGCTGTGCAGGCTGAAAAATCACTATCCATCACCCTGAAAGAAAAAGGCGGGATAAAGTCTTTCCGGCTCGCATCGCCTGCAAGGATCGTTTTTGACGTCCAGGGTCCGGATATACATGCCGACAAACAAACGGCAATTATTCTTTCAAATGCCTTTGTCATAGATGCAGGACATGGCGGATATGACTTTGGAATGCCGTTCAACGATATAAATGAAAAAGATCTGAATCTTGAGGTTGCAAAAGAACTCGGAGCTTCTTTGTCAAAGAAAGGCAAAAAGGTTTTTCTTGTGCGTAAGGCCGACCAGCACATGCCGATTGCGGAGAGGATCAATTTTGCAAATCAGAAAAAGCCCGATGTATTTATAAGTCTGCATTGTTCAACCTCGGGGAACTTCGCTATTTATGTTTCCGGGCTTGAAGAGCAGGGCACAAACGAAATGACGGACGCCTTTAGCCTTGCCATGAGACAGAAAAAATATATCGCTAAAAGCAAAGCCCTTGCAGATAGTCTCGGCAAAGCTATTAAAGATGAATTTAAGCTTGATGTAGTGCGAAGGGACATGTCACTGCCGATCCTCAATTCCGTAAGCGCGGCTTCCGTCCTTATCGAGGTCCCTTCTCCAGGGTCCGACCGGCAGATGAAGACAAAACTGGTCAACGCAATCATGAAAGGGCTTGCCGTTTACGGGCAGTAAGATGAATACCAAAAAGATACTGGGGATAGTTTTGCTGGTGGGTCTTTTTTTGGGCGGTGTTGCAGGAGGATATTTCTATTTCTCAAAGATTGTTGTAAACGGGAAGACGCCGGCGGAAGGCGAAGGCTTATTGCAGAAGCCTGAAGACCTTTTTTCTTTAAGGATTTATTACCCAGTCAAAGAGCATTTGCAGGTCGAAGAGAGAAGACTGCCGAGAAGGAATGTTCCGATGGCAATTGCAGAGGCGGCGGTGGAACAATATCTGAAGGGCCCTATAGATACAAAATCCTCGGGTATTCCCAAAGACACGAAAATCCTCGGTATCTATAAGGGCGCAGACAGAATATTGTATGTGGACTTGTCGGACGATTTCAGAAGGAACTTCAGAGGGGATGCTTTTACGGAATTTCTTTTACTGAAAGGTTTATATCAAAGCATTATTGCGAATGTGGAAGACGTACTGGACGTGAAAATACTGATAGAAGGTAAAGAGATAGAAACCCTCGGAGGCCATCTCTATCTTTTGTATCCTCTCAAAGATATTGTTTCATCCGATTTAAATTGAAGAAGGACTGCATGGAAAACATAAAAGACAGACCGATCGGCGTGTTTGATTCGGGAATAGGCGGGCTTACCGTATTGAAAGAGATAATAGAGGTGACTCCGGATGAAAAAACCGTTTATCTTGGAGATACGGCCAGGGTGCCTTACGGTATAAGATCGCCTGAGACCGTGCTAAGATATTCCTTTGAAAACACCGGATTCCTAACCTCAAAAAACATTAAGCTGATGGTGATTGCCTGCAATACGGCCTCATCAGTGAGCCTCGATGCAATAAAGAGCAGGGTCTCCATTCCGGTTATTGGGGTGATCGAACCCGGGGCAAAGGCTGCCGTAAAGGGTACAAAGAACGGAAGGGTCGGCGTTATCGGCACTGAAGCCACGATCAAAAGCAATGCCTATACAAAGGCGATTCAGGCCCTTGACGGCAATATAGACGTCTTTAGTCTTGCCTGCCCCCTCTTTGTTCCGCTGGTTGAGGAGGGCTGGACCGAGGGGACCATTGCGACCCTGATAGTTAGAGAGTATCTCGACCGTTTAAAAGACAAAGGGATAGACACGGTTGTCCTTGGATGCACACATTATCCTTTGCTGAAAAAGGTCATAGCTGAAGTTATGGGTGGAGGGGTCAGGCTGATAGATTCCGCCATTGAAACCGCTTATGAGATAAAGACAACCCTTGAGATGCTGGGTCTGAACAGGGAACAAAACGGGGTCCCATCAAGAGAATTCTTTGTGACCGATTCTACCGAGAGGTTTTTGAAAGTGAGCGAGAAATTTCTTGGACAAAAAATTGAAAATATAGAAAAAATAGAGGTAGGAGGCTAAATGAGACCGGATGCAAGAAAAAACAATGAAATAAGGAAGATAAAAATCCAGAGGAATTTCATGGAAACCGCCGAAGGGTCCGTTTTAATTTCTATGGGCAACACAAAGGTGATATGTACTGCCACTATTGAGGACAGAGTGCCGCCTTTCCTGAGAGACCAGAAAAAAGGATGGATTACGGCGGAGTACTCAATGCTTCCGAGGGCCACTCAAACCAGGACTTTCAGGGAGTCCACTTCCGGAAAGATCAGCGGCAGGACCCATGAGATCCAGAGGCTCATCGGCAGGGCGCTCCGGTCAGTCGTAGATTTGACGGGTCTCGGGGAGAGGACTATATGGATAGACTGCGACGTGCTTCAGGCGGACGGAGGCACAAGGACCGCATCGATAACCGGCGCTTTTATATGTCTGGCAGACGCCTTGAAATACGCCATCGGAAACGGGCTTATCGAAAAGACGCCCCTTAAGGATTATCTTGCTGCAATCAGTGTCGGTGTTGTCCGCGGCGAGCCGATGATAGACCTCTGTTATGTCGAGGATTCAGCCGCCGAAGTGGACATGAATGTCGTTATGACGGGAACCGGTAAATTTGTCGAGGTACAGGGAACGGCAGAAGGGCTGCCTTTTTCCAGAGAAACCTTAGACAGCCTCATTAAACTTGCCGAAGCAGGCATCAATGACCTGATACAGATCCAGAAAAAATTGATAGAAGGCGACGTGCTTAGCTACTAATTTCAATTAACCCGAAAAATGCAAATAAACCGTCAAAGAAACTGCGAATGTCTGAAATAAATTTATTTTTCGATACGATAGTGTACTTATATAGATGTATTACCAAAAGATTTTCATGCAATTACCATGAACTATCTTTTTAAAATAAAGTCATCGATTTAAATAGATTTATTTTGGACATCCGCAGTTTTTGGGTTAAAGACCTTATAATATGCTAAAATAAAAGCCGGCATGAATAAATTAAACGCATACAAAAGCCTTATCATCTGGCTGGTAATCGGGGTCATGATGATCGCGCTCTTTAACCTTTTAAACGTTCCCAAAAAAGGTGAAGAGGAGCTTATTTTTTCCGATTTTATGACAAAGCTTGAGGCCGGCGCGGTCGAAGATGTGACCATAAAGGGCAGCGTCATAAACGGCCAATTAAAAGACGGCAAGAAATTCAGGACATTTTCCGCAGAATATCCCGACCTTGTAACCTCATTGAGGCGCCAGAATGTAAAGATTACTGTTAAGCCTGAAGAGCAGAATCCCTGGTACTGGAACCTGTTTTTCTCCTGGGGACCAATTATATTCCTTGTCGTCATCTGGGTTTTCTTTATGCGGCAGATGCAGACAGGCGGTAATAAGGCGTTGTCATTTGGGAAGGCCAAGGCAAAACTGGTTTCTGAAAAATCGGTAAAGATAACCTTTGCCGATGTTGCGGGCATAGATGAAGCAAAAGCAGAGGTCCAGGAGATCATCGATTTTCTGAAAGACCCCCAGAAATTCCAGAAGCTTGGAGGCAAGATTCCGAAAGGTGTTCTGCTGGTCGGCGCTCCCGGAACAGGCAAAACCCTGCTGGCAAGGGCTATAGCAGGCGAGGCCGGAGTGCCTTTCTTTTCCATGTCAGGCTCCGATTTTGTGGAGATGTTTGTAGGCGTCGGCGCTTCGAGGGTCAGGGACCTTTTTGAGCAGGCAAAGAAAAGTTCGCCCTGTATCATCTTTATTGATGAGATCGATGCGGTAGGCCGTCACCGGGGCGCGGGTCTTGGAGGCGGTCATGACGAGCGTGAACAGACCCTGAATCAACTCCTTGTAGAAATGGACGGGTTTGAGACCAATGCCGGGGTTATAATTATTGCAGCCACAAACAGACCGGACGTCCTTGACCCGGCATTATTAAGACCCGGCAGGTTTGACCGGCAGGTTATAGTGCCGCAGCCTGATGTAAAGGGACGGCTCGAGATACTCAAGGTGCATACAAAGAATAAACCTATTGATGAAAAAGTAAATCTTGACGAGATAGCCCGAGGGACGCCCGGTTTCTCAGGCGCCGATCTTGAAAACCTTGTTAATGAGGCCGCCCTTCTTGCTGCAAGGACAGGGAAAACCAGCGTGGAGAAATCCGATTTTGAGGCGGCAAAGGACAAGGTGCTGATGGGCGTCGAGAGAAAGAGCATGATTATAAGCGATACGGAGAAGAAAAATACCGCATATCATGAAGCAGGCCATGCCCTTGTTGCGCAACTGACGCCCGGCACCGACCCGCTGCATAAAGTGAGCATTATCCCGAGAGGGAGGGCCCTCGGAGTAACGCAACAGTTACCCATAGACGACAGATATACCTATTCTAAAGACTATCTCATGAAAGCCCTTGCCGTACTTATGGGAGGCAGGGCGGCAGAGGAGATAGCCCTGCAGCATATGACTACCGGCGCCGGCAACGACCTTGAGCGCGCAACCGATCTTGCAAGGAAGATGGTTACCGAGTGGGGTATGTCGGACAAGCTTGGTCCTCTTACCTTCGGTAAAAAGGAAGAACAGATATTCCTCGGCAGAGAGATAGCAAGACATAAGGATTACAGCGAGAAAACAGCCGTTGATATAGATGAAGAGGTCAAGAGTATTGTTTTTGATGCTTATAAAAAGGCGAAAGACCTTCTCATCGAAAACCGCGATTTGCTCGAAGTCTTTGCAAATACGCTCCTCGAAAAAGAGACTCTGGACGGACCGGAAATCGACGCCCTCATCAACGGAGCAGTATTGTCAAGACCTGTTGAGGTATAGCTAAAAGGTCGCCCCCATCATAATTCTGCCATAAGAAAAAGCTGCAATGGAGCGGGACAATAAACGGCTTATTAAAAAGGACGTCGTCATTATAGGGGCGGGCGCTGCGGGGCTTATGTGTGCGGTTGAGGCAGGCAAAAGGGACCGCTCGGTCCTTGTCCTTGAGCATATGGAAAAGACGGGGAAGAAGATCAGGGTTTCGGGGGGCGGGCGCTGTAATTTTACAAACATAAATCCGGGGCCTGAAAATTACCTGTCCGCAAATCCCCATTTCTGCAAATCCGCGCTCGCGCGTTTCACTCCCCACGATTTCATAGCTATGATAGAAAAGCACGGGATAGAGTTTTACGAGAAGGGAAAAGGGCAACTTTTTTGCCGTGGGACATCAGGGGAGATCCTCCGGATGCTCAATGAGGAATGCCGCAATGCCGGCGCTGAAACACTCCTGAATTGCAGGGTCGGAAGCATTCAGAAATCGGAACACTTTTACATCTCAACAAATTTCAATACGATAGAAGCGAGCGCGCTTGTTATTGCAACGGGCGGTCTGTCGTATCCCGAACTTGGGGCAACGGATATGGGATTCCGGACAGCCCGGAGGTTCGGCCTGAAGGTTACGCAACTGAAGCCGGCATTGGTTCCGCTCTTATTCAACCGGCATGATCTCGAAAAGTTCGGCGGTTTAAGCGGCGTTTCATTTGACGCCGTTGTCGGATGCAAAGGCGGACAGTTCCGGGGGGAAGTCCTTTTTACCCACCGCGGACTAAGCGGTCCTGCAATTCTCCAGGGCTCATCTTACCTGGACCGCGGGGATGAAATCATTATCGATCTGATGCCTGACAGAGACGCCTATGAACTCTTCATCTCGAAGCGCAAAAGCAGGATTGAGTTGTGCAACCTTTTGTCGGAATATCTGCCGAGGAGATTCAGCCACTCGTGGTGTGCGTTATATTCCCCGTCAAAGCCTGTATGCCGGTATACGGAAAAGGAACTCAAGGATATAGCGCATCAGATACATCACTGGAAGATAATACCTGAAGGCACGGAGGGCTACAGAAAAGCGGAGATTACAGCCGGCGGTATCGATACCGGCGAACTGTCATCCAAGACTATGGAATCGAAGAAGGTCCCCGGTCTATATTTTGCGGGCGAGGTTATTGATGTTGCAGGCCGGCTTGGCGGATATAACCTTCAATGGGCCTGGTCATCGGGGTTTATTGCAGGACAATATGCGTGATGCCAGGACAATCATACTTGCATCGGCTTCTCCGAGAAGGAAGGAGATACTCGAAAAAACCGGCCTTAAGTTCAGGGTCGTTGAGAGCAGGTGCGAAGAGAAAATGGAGACCGGCCTGAAGCCTCACGATCTCGCCAAATTTCTTTCACGCGAAAAGGCAAAGGAAGTTGCCCGCAGACACGCGAATGCCCTTGTTATAGCGGCCGATACTATCGTAGTATTGAGAGGCAGGATTTTCGGCAAGCCATGTGACAAGGAACAGGCGAAGGAGATGCTAAGAGTTTTTAGCGGAAAAACACATTCCGTAATCACGGGATTTACGATAATTGATACGGCCTCTAATAAAGAACTGTCCGGATCGGTAAGTTCAAAGGTATTTTTTAAGAGGCTGAGTGCGAATGAGATAGAGGCATACATCAGGTCAGGCGAGCCTTTGGACAAGGCAGGCGCTTACGGTATTCAGGGGCTTGGCGCAGTTCTGATCAAAAGGATAGAAGGGGACTTTTTTAATGTGATGGGGCTTCCCTTAAACGCCCTGGCCGAGAGCCTGAAGAAGTTCGGGGTTAATGTATTAATGTCAAATAAGGTATAGTAAAAGAAGTGAGATTTGAAGAACTGAATATCGCCCCGCAGGTGCTTGAGGGAATCAAGACCGCCGGGTTTACCGAGTGCACGCCGGTGCAAGCCCTGACTCTGCCGGTGGCTTTGCAGGGCAAAGACATTGCAGCCCAGGCCCAGACAGGCACCGGCAAGACCGCGGCCTTTCTTATAGCCGTATTCTCCCGAATGCTTGAGCTGCCTTTTGCGGGACGGGGCCCGTCGCCCCGGGCGCTTATTATCGCGCCGACGCGGGAACTTGCGGTCCAGATTGACGCCGAGGCAAAACTAATAGGCGGTCCCGCAGGTTTCAGGATATTGCCCGTATTCGGCGGCATCGACTATCTGAAGCAGCGCGAAGAGATTTCAAAGGGCGTTGACGTGCTGATAGGCACGCCCGGACGGCTTATTGATTATCTGAAACAGAAGGTATACAGCCTTAGAAAGACCCAGTTCCTTGTGATTGACGAGGCGGACCGCCTGTTCGACATGGGCTTCATCAGCGACCTCCGGTTTTTGCTCAGGAGGATGTCTCCCTACGACAAGCGGCAGTCCATGCTTTTTTCCGCAACCCTGTCCAACCGCGTGCTTGAACTATGCTATGAACATATGAATATGCCGGAGAAGTTCTCGGTGACCCCGGAGAATGTCACGGTCGAGCTGGTAAAGCAGGAAATCTATCATGTCGGCACATCCGAAAAATTCGGCCTTCTTCTCGGTATCCTCGGACGTGAGCCCGATGGCCGCTATCTTGTCTTCTGCAACACTAAGGCCGTAGCAGAGCGGCTTGAACTTATTCTGAAAGCCAATGGTTTCGCAACTTCTTCCATAACAGGCGACCTTCCCCAGGATAAACGGCTAAAGGTGCTTTCCAGGTTCAAGGGCGGTACTCTGCCAATCCTTGTGGCCACGGATGTTGCAAGCCGCGGACTCCATATAGACGGGGTGACGCATGTGATCAACTTCGACCTTCCCCAGGACCCGGAAGACTATGTGCACCGGATCGGCAGGACTGCACGGGCCGGCGCAGGCGGCAAGGCGATAAGCCTTGCTTGTGAGGAATATGTGCATTCCCTTCAGGACATTGAGGAATACATCAGGCAGAAGCTGCCTGTCATGCCTCTGACAGAAGATATGATCGTTACCGGTTATCGCAGGGCGCCGGGAATTGCCGGTAAGAAAGGCGTCCAGCCGCAGAGAAGAGAGTATCGGGGAGTGCGTAGTGAGGGCAAACCCTCTCGAACGGGCAGCTCCTCCCGAGGATCCGATAAGACCGGTCGCCGCCAACCCGAGAGGAAGAGACCTCAGTTTTAACCCGTCGGTAGCATAAAATGGAAAGCAGACATAATAAAAAACCTTTTAAACGCGACAAAAATTGATTCATATTCACCTGACGGCACTTTTAGCCTTATTTATATTTCAGATAAATGCATATCAACCGGTGTTAATAGTGCGTTAAGGAGTCGCTTAAAAGCTTTTTAATCATATCTACCTTCCACATTAAGGGCTTATTTTGCAATGTTTAGGTTAACCCGCCACAAATAGGCAATAAATTGTTATAATTATGACGTTAAAAGATGTAATAATATTATTTTGAAACCCTGAAAAGAGGAACCCCGTATTTTCAGTATAATAAACTACGATGACCGACAAACATAAAACAAAGGCTATACTGATAGAGGAAATCGGCGAATTGCGCAAAGAGATAGGCGTGTTAAAGAAAAGCCGGGAAGTTTCGGCAACAGAGAGTATCCATAACGACAACAAAAGACAAAGCATAAAAGAAAGCGGTACTATCGGCGAATTGCCTCAGAGCATCTCCGCGATAATCAACGCTCTAAAAGATTCCGAGCGCAAATACCGGACATTATTTGAGGAATCAAAA
>JBAZWR010000016.1:0-33137 GCA_041660325.1 Thermodesulfovibrionales bacterium
AGAGTTTTTTCCCCCAGAGCCGGTAAAGGGGAAATACGAAGAGAGAGGAAAGCCATATGCCGAGCAAAACGAGGCGGGATACCATATCGCTCATTTTCCCCAGTGTTACAATAGCCATTAGAGTGATACTTGCCAGAGAAACCGATCTTACGATCTGTTTTGTTTCATCCCAGAACGGCATAGTTCTGTCATACAGTGACTCATAGAAAATGAAAAAAATAAAAACGGCGGGTACCCACCACAACGATATGAAATACAGGTATGAAAAGGGAAAAACCGGCAAGCCGGGTATAAAAAAGGGAATAAATTCCGCTCTTATTATCCAGGCAATAAAGAGCGAGGTGTAAAAAGCGGAAAGGTCAACTGCCACGAGATACGCAAGCTGAAAAAAGAATTTGATGAATTTCGTTAAATCCTTCATCCTGTAATAAGTCCCAAACGGAAGCCGGTATATTTTGCAAAAGCCTCCCAAAAAATATAAGGCAGCAAGATATATTTTTTCCGTTTTATGACAAAAAGGACCTGCTCTTTCATGAACCTTGCACCTTCTCCCTCAGACCTCGCATACTGTAGAACCCACCCGTTTTTTCTTAATGATGAGCCGATATTATAATACCTGCCGAACTGTTTTAAAAGCGAATAGTTATGGGAATGGATCACCTTTGCGTTTGGCACATAGGCTATTTTATTACCGTTTATGATCAATTTTGCGGCAAGGAGCATGTCTTCGTTTGAAGGGACCCCTTCCGGAAAGAGGCCGGCTTTTAAAAAAACATCCTTTTTTACTGCGGAACATACATTGCTAAAAAAGAAGGTCTTGATGCCGTAGGCTTTTACATCATCGATCCCTTTGATTGACCCCTGCTCAGGGTAGTTGAATTCCCTGGCAAAGGCTTCAAGAAGGGATGCGTTTTGGTTCGGGATATGTCTGCCGAAGGCGGCGGCAACGGAAGAATCTCTCAGCGGGTCGGTCAATTTTTCAATCAATATGGTATCGCATGGCAAAGCGTCCTGCGTCATGAAGATCAGGATATCGCCTTTTGCTTCCATGGCTGCTCTGTTTCTTGTGCCGCCGTGGTTGAAAGCGGATTGCGGGATCACGATTGTTTTGGCGCCCATTCCCTCCGCAATATTAACAGTCGTATCGCCTGATGAGGAATCTATAACGATGATTTCGAAGGGCGGCATAGTCTGTGAAAGGAGTTTTGAGAGGAGTTCGCCTATAGATGCGCCGGCATTTAATGTAGGTATTATGACGGAAATCCTCATGAAAGTTTACCTAAATGTTGCATAAACGGCGGGGCAGATACGATAAAAAGTCTTCTAATGCGACAAAGGACTATATCCTGAACATATAAATGCAGATCTAACCTGCGGTGTCTTTCAGAAGAAGGCTGGAGCACTGTATTAAAGTACATTATGGTGTCGTCCGCACTCAGGCGGATTCGCCGAGGAGAACTACAAGACCTTTCCATCGTATCAGTCCCGCCGTTTGTAATAAGTTTTTGCAATTGGTGAGTTTATTGTATCACAGGAGTGTAAACAATGAAATTATTCGGTAATGCATTCTATTGCGGTGTTAAGGTACAATATAGGAAATTTCGATGAGAAAAGAAGAAAAGCCTTTTGTTGAAATTTTTACGGACGGCGCATGCAGCGGAAACCCGGGGGCAGGCGGTTATGGTATTATTCTAAGGTCGGGAGAACGCGAAAAGGAACTCTCCGGCTGCGAGACCCTGACTACTAACAACCGGATGGAGTTGACGGCGGTCATTAAGGCATTAGAAGCTCTGAAAAAGCCCTGCAGGGTGAAAGTGATGACCGACTCAAATTATGTGGTGCAGGGCATGACATCGTGGATTTATTCATGGCTCAAAAACAACTGGTTGAACAACCGGAAGCAGGAGGTTGTCAACAAAGATCTCTGGGAAATGCTCCTGAAGCTTTCCAAAGGTCATGAAATTGTATGGGAATGGGTTAAGGGGCATAACGCGCATACGGAAAACGAGCGCTGTGATAACCTCGCAAGGCTTGCGATCCCGAAATGCAAAAAAGGAGTCGTCCGCACTCAGGCGGATTCGCCGAGGAGAACTTAAAAGTTTTTTTATTCCCGAAAGCTTTCGGGACCTTTCAAGATAAATAATATGTTTTGTAACGTTTAGATTGATTTACTATGAACAAGATCGATATCAGGAATCTGTCGGGCATGTTTCTCATCGCCGTCCCCGGTTTAAAAGACCCTAATTTTGAGCGGACGGTGGTCCTTATCTGCGACCATACGAAAGACGGGGCCTTCGGACTTATAATAAACCGCTTGCTTTTAAGTAGTTTTATACCGTTAAGCGGCGGACTGGATATTAAAGAATGCATAATGGACCTGCCGGTATATTACGGCGGTCCTGTTAAGCCGGAACAGGGATATATCCTTTATTCATCTTCAGACCTCTACTACCCTTCAATAAAGATCAACGACAGCCTCTCCCTTACAACATCAAAAGAAATACTTGTTGATGTAGCCTCGGGCAAAGGTCCCGCAAAATTTCTTTTTACCCTCGGATTTGCGGGATGGGCGTCCGGTCAGCTTGAATATGAACTTATGACGGACGGCTGGCTTATTGCGCCTGTCAGCAATAAAATTATTTTTGAAACACCGGTAAATGACCGATGGAAATCCTCAGCCGAGCTGATCGGAGTAGATTTAAACAGGGTCGTTGGCAGGCAGGGAAGGGTATAGAGTTGACAATTACCACCTTATTTTATTATCTTAATAGTCTTAATATCAGCAAAGGAAGGTGAAACAATGAGGACTATTTTTGCCAAAAAAGACGATATACAACGGAAATGGTATATCGTCGACGCCAGAGACGCCGTTCTCGGCAGGCTCGCAGTCAAGATTGCAGACCGCCTGCATGGAAAGAACAAGCCTATATATACGCCAAACGTCGATACGGGCGATTTCATTATCGTCATAAACGCGGAAAAGGTGAAGCTTACCGGCAGGAAGCTCGATCAGAAGATGTATTACAGCCACTCAGGTTATCCGGGCGGATTAAAGTCGGAGAAGGCAAAAGACCGCCTTGCCCGTTGTCCTGAAAAGATCATGACCGATGCCGTCTGGGGTATGCTTCCGAAAGGCAGACTCGGCCGGGCGATGATAAAGAAACTAAAGGTGTATAAGGGGTCCGCGCATCCGCATGAAGCACAGAAACCCGAAATTTTGACCGTTTAAGAACGGCTATTTGATTAAAGGAGCTACGAATGGCAGAGATTCAATACAATGCAACCGGCAGAAGGAAGACCTCGGTAGCGAGAGTCACAATGATGCCCGGGAATGGACAGATAACCGTCAATAATAAACCGGCGGACGTTTACTTCCCGAGAGAAACACTCAGAATGGTTATCCGGCAGCCGATAGAACTGGCGGGGATTACAGGGAAATATGACGTCACGGCAAAGGTGACCGGCGGCGGACCCTCAGGCCAGGCAGGCGCCGTTAAGCACGGCATCTCAAGGGCTATCGTTGATATGAACAGCGATTTTCGCGGGAGACTGAAAAAAGAAGGATTTCTCACAAGAGACCCGAGAGAAAAGGAAAGAAAGAAATACGGTCAGAAGGGCGCCCGTAAGAGATTCCAGTTCTCCAAGAGATAAAAATACGGCAGTCAACGGCCATTGGTCATTAGTTGAAGGATGGATTATCATTCTGCGGCTTATGACCGATTCCCTTTAGTTGCTTAAAACACGGTTCCCGAAAGCTTTCGGAAAAAACTCCTGCAATGAATCATTATTTACGATTTACATAAATGCAGAGCTTTCGGGGACCGTGTTATCGGAACACTTTTATAACGAGCGGGTAACGACTAATGCTTAAGGTATTTATATGCGGCGGCAGCGGATATGCGGGCTGCGAGCTGCTGCGCATCCTTTCGAACCATCCGGAAGTTGCTGTCGCCGGCGTCACCTCTGAAAAATCCGCGGGAAAATCCGTGACCGATCTTTTCCCCGGTCTTCACAAATACGATTCTTTGATCTATGAACCCCTGCGAAAAGAAGAGATCCTGAAAAAGGCGGACCTGTTTTTTATGGCGCTTCCCCATGCAAAGTCGCAGGAGGCCGTAGATTTTTTTTATAGGCAGGGGAAAAAGGTCATCGACTTATCTGCCGATTATCGTCTGAGAGACCCTGATGTATATGAAGACTGGTATAAGGTGCCGCACGGATTTCAGAAAACACTCAAAAAGGCCGTCTATGGCCTGCCTGAAATATACAGAAACAAGATCAGGAAGGCAGACCTGATAGCAAACCCCGGATGTTATCCGACCGGGGCAATACTGGGTCTTCTGCCTGCTTTAAAAAATAAGATAATCGATGCTTCATCAATTATTATAGATTCAAAGTCCGGCACAAGCGGCGCCGGCAGGAAATCCGATGCCGTTTTTTCATACTGCGAGGTCAATGAGGGGTTTAAGGCGTATGCAATCGGCACACATCGTCATACACCTGAAATCGAGCAGGAGCTTTCCGCAGCCTATGGCGGTCGGATTACAGTCAATTTTACGCCTCATTTGCTCCCGTTGGACAGGGGTATTCTGACAACCATTTATGCTCCTCTGATAAAAAAATACACCGCAGAGGGTGTTATGGAGGTTTACGAAGGATTCTATAAAAGTGAGTTATTTGTCAGGGTCCTAAAGCCCGGACGATATCCGAACATAAAAAATGTCAGGGGCACTAATTACTGCGAAATAGGGTTGAAACTGAATGAGAGGACGAAGACACTGATTATCGTCACTGCAATAGACAATCTTGTGAAAGGCGCATCCGGTCAGGCCGTGCACAATATGAATATCATGATGGGCTTTAACGAAAAAACAGGGCTGGACTTGCTTCCGCTGATACCATAACAATGAATAAAAAAATATCCGTAAGCGCTCCGAAAGGTTTCCTTTTCTCAACTATAGAAGCAGCGATCAAAAAAACCGGCAGGAAAGACCTTGCACTGATATATTCCGAAGTTGAGGCCGACATGGCCGGCGCTTTCACAACAAACAGGGTGAAGGCCGCGCCTGTCAGGATTGATATGAAAAAAATAAAATCCGGCAGGGGACAGGCGATAATAGTCAACAGCGGAAACGCAAATGCCTGCACAGGCGGACAGGGTCTCCGTGATGCAAACGAAATGGCGGGAAGCGTGTCCAAAGGTCTGCATATCAAACCTTCCCTGGTATATCTCTCCTCTACCGGCGTCATCGGTTCCACGATGCCTATGGAGAGAATAAGGCCGGCGATTGCAGAACTTGTATCCGGCGTGGGGCGCTCTTCTTTTGAAGATGTTGCAGCGGCAATAATGACCACCGACACGTTCCCGAAAATTGTGAAGAAGAGGGTCAGAGTTGGTGATCAAACCGGCACAATAGCAGGGATCTGCAAAGGCGCAGGCATGATATGTCCCAATATGGCCACCATGCTCAGTTTCATCCTGACAGACATAGCTGTTGAAAAAGAAGCGCTGGATAAAACACTCCGAAACGCCGTGAAAAACTCATTCAACAGGCTTACCATTGACGGCGACATGTCGACAAACGACACTGTCCTGATTATGGCTAACGGCATTCTCGGCAATCCTCCGGTTTCCGAAAAGTCTGAAGCATATCTGCCATTCAGCAAGGCTTTATTGGAAGTGACCACTGAACTGGCGAAGATGGTAGCCGGGGACGGGGAGGGCGCAACAAAATATATTGAGGTTGAAATTAAAGGCGCAAAAAATGAAGCGGATGCGGAAAAAGCCGCTTTAGCGGTAGCTAATTCAAATCTTGTAAAAACAGCGGTCTACGGAAATGATGCCAACTGGGGGCGCATCATGGCTGCCCTCGGATATTCGGGCGTCTTTTTCAAAGAAAAACTCGTGGATATCTTCTTCGGAAAAGTAAAAATCGTTCACAGAGGACTTGCTGCGGGAAAGGACAAAGAGGCTGGAGAGGTTTTAAAAGGCAGAGAGGTAAAGATTGTTATCGACCTGCACGGCGGAAAAGCTTCAGCTAAAGTTTTTACCTGTGATTTGACGGAGGAATATATCAGGATTAATGCGGACTACAGGACTTGAAACCTCAATTTTAAATTTTATCTTGACAAAGGTTTTTTAGACATGGTAAAAATAACTAAATGCCTCGTTATCTCCCCTAATACTGCTGTCCAACTCCCACGGACAGCAGTATTTATTTTTAAGGTTTTATTTTAATTCTATCAGTTCATACTGCCTGCTTCCTAATCCGAGTTTTTCACATTCTTCAACCTGTAGATGATACGGTTTCCGGGCAAGTTTGAAAAGGATATCATCTCCTTTCAGTATACCTTTATCTTCGGCAGCGGATTGGGGCAAAGGCGGAGACTTTAAAAGCATTTCCATACTTGCCTGTTCAATCGCAACAATATCATCCGAGAGCAATATGCCCTGGTCCTGGATTACGGGTACGTCTGCTATTGGCATGCAGTCGCATTCAGGCTGAACTTCGGTGATGAAATTGATGTAAATGACCTTATCCGGACTAAAGGTGCTCAATACGGCCTTGGCAGACTCTGCGAGGGCGCGCATAAACCGGTTGTCGTCTTTCGGAAGCGAGACGGCGCCGGACTGGCAGACACGTTCACATCTTCCGCAGCGCCAGCATTCGTTACCGTCCCACTTTAATTCCTCGTTTTCAAACTTAATGGCGTCGAGCGGGCATATTTCCATGCACTGATAGCAGAGTTCGCACTTCTCCTTGTCCCATGACAGCCCGCCTTCCCCTATTGTATGCATTGCGCCTCTTCCGCATTTCCAGCCGCATGTCCTGTGTTTTGAACTTACGCCGCCCATGGCAATATTCTTTATAGCTCCGGCGTATCCGGCCTGGATATGGCCTTTTACATGGGAACAAACAACCATGGCCGGCGCGTCGTGTATGACGCTTGCAACCGCGATCTCGCCGAGAATTTCGCCTGCTTTCACCATGATGCTGTCATTTCCGTACAGACCGTCGCCGAGAACAATAGGCGCCCCTACGGAAAGGTGGTTGACGCCGTTGTAATTGGCAACTTCAAGATAATCAAGCCCTTTGATCCGCACTGTATCAGTCACAAACGGTTTTGCCTTGACGCATTTCAGGGCGTCAACTACTTTTCGCAAAAACACGGGCCTGACAATGCGGTGGGCGCCTTCCGAACCGAAGTGTGTCTTCACCGCAACCCATTCTTCCGGCGCAAAATACTTTGACAGGTCAATCTCTTTCAGAAGCCTTTCCAGCTTGCCGGGCATACTGTCGTCATACTTCCACTTCAATGCCCTTGCCGATGCAAAATATACTTTAGACATAAAAACCTCCTTGTTCAGTGTGTACAGGTTCTATTATATCAATTCAGGAGCAGAGGCAATTATTTTAAACGAAAATATTCTATAATTATGACAATATTCAGCCTTGATAAGGAGCGATATGGCAAAGGGGAGAAAGAGAAAAGACTCTGACGGTGAGAATGTAGTAGCTTATAAACACGAAACCGAAACCTGTAAGAACGCCGTTCCAAAAGGGCCACTGTTTAAATGATTGATGCTGACAAGATAAACATTCTTATTAAAGAAGGCGAAGGATTAACCGTTGAGTGTAAGGAAAGATACACTCCCAAGATTGACCGAGATATAGTCGCTTTTGCCAATTCAAAAGGCGGGCTATTGCTTCTCGGTGTTGATGATAGAGGAAAGGTTGTTGGTGAGAAGCTGACCAATAAAATGAAAGCAGAAATAAATGCTATTGCCCGGAACTGTGATCCGTCAATTCACATTAAGAAAATCCGCCAAGCGGGAAAGATCGTTGTTGTTGAGGTTGCCGAGGGAGATGAAAAGCCTTACGGTTCATCTTCCGGTTATTACAGGCGGCTTGACGCAGTGACACAGAAGATGACACAACGGGAGGTGCGGTCTATTTTTCGCGAGACTGAGGATATTTCTTTTGAGGATATCGCCTGTAAGGATTTAAGCCTTAAGGAAATTTCACTCAAGAAAGTTAAATCATTTCTACAGGAAGCGAATATGTCTTATAAGATCAGCAAGGCAAATCTTTCTCCTTTTCTTACGAGTCTGAGTATTTGCAATAAAGACAAAATCAACAATGCAGGGGCTTTAATGTTTGCTTCCAAAGTTGAAAAGTTCATTCCTCATGCGGAAAGCATCTTTGCCTCTTTTAAGGGAACGGATAAAACGAATATTTATGACCGGAATGATGTGAAAGATGACCTCTTAAGCCAGTTTGGTGAAGCCGTTGCTTTTTTAAAGAAACATTTGAACGTCCGTAGCGAAATTCGTGGTTTTGACCGATTTGATATTTACGAGATTCCATTAGACGCCTTAAGGGAAGCAGTTGTTAATGCGATAGTCCATAGGGATTATCGCATTAAAGGAACAAGCATATATGTAAGAATTTACGATGACCGTGTTGAGATAGAAAACCCCGGGGGATTACCTGACGGAATTACAAGGCAGGATTTCGGTAAGTCCTCTGTAAGGAGAAATCCGATTATTGCCGATCTGTTCCATCGCATGGGTAAAGTTGAGCGTATGGGTTCCGGTATCGAACGTATGAGAGAGCTTATGCGTGATGCTGGACTGAAAGAACCCGTATTTGAAATGGATGCATTCTTTCGGGTCACTTTTTATCGTGATCCGCGTTATTCTCTTAAAGCGGATAGATTTCAGAAGGCCGGAGAAAGTTGGGTGAAAAAGTTGGGTGAAAAGTTGGGTGAAAATGAAAATAGAATTGTAGAAATTGTTGTAACAAATAAGTTTGTGACAATACCGGAACTGTCCAAAATGCTGAAAATTAGCACAACTGCTGTGGAGAATAATATTGCAAAGCTAAAGGCAAAGAAAATTCTTAAACGCATAGGCCCGGACAAAGGCGGGCATTGGGAAGTGGTGAAGAAATGAAAGGCGTTAAAAGGATGCCAAGAAAAAAAGTAAAATCGGGTTCCGGAGAGATAAGGAAATTGAATAACAATGCCCATGATTGACTGTATAGGGGGGAAGGCATCTCCTGAACTGGAACTTGAAGAAAAAGATGCAAAAGGACTGATCGACAAATCGGAAGAGGAATGAAGGCGGGAAGTAAAAAGCGAAAAACGAAAGAAAATAGTTTAAAATAAAACTCCACTTTAGCAGAAACCAAAAGAGTGGCGGAGAAAGGTTGATAAAATCAGGGATGGAGTTCTTCTAAATCGGTGGCTAATAATCATGCCCGTTTTCCCGATACTCAAATTTAGGATTATAAATGAATAAAAAGGAAATACCAGACGGTACGATTGAGATTGTTGCTCGCCACATAAATGAACGAAATAATCGTCCGTCAAAAATTCCGATAATCACCATTGACGGAGAAACCGAAACGCCTCATTATTTTGAAATCATACCTTTTGACCAGATAGACAAAACGAAAGTAAAATTCTTTGCTATTGACGGAAGCTACAACAGCCAAGAGTTTTACAATGGTTTATCACTTGGCCTTTACACAGCGGGATATATATGTTATCACGAAGGCAAACAAATACGACTTAACGACCTGACAGACCCAGTAATTTTAGGCAAAGGCTACTATCCCAATAACATTCTTGTTACTAGTGATGAACACAGAGAGGCAATCTATGATGAATTGATGGCTTTAGAGCCAGTCAAAAACATTTTGTATTTTTTCTCTGAGGATGAATCAAAAGTCTTTGGTTTTGGCAAAGACATAATTTGCTCGACACTCTCAAAGCTATTGAGTTTCTGTCAAGAAGTTTTGGAATGGTCATTAGTTTATGAAATATCTAATTTACCGATAATCCAAAAAGGGGATGTCATTCTCCGAGACGGTACACTGCGTTCTAATAATATTAAACAAGAGTTTTTAGTAAAACTTGGGAAATATGTAAAAGAAAAGGGAATCTATTTGGTGGCAATTACAAAAAACTCACCAATAAAGCTTGAACTTTCGTCCACTTTTAAAAAAATTGATAGTTTTCTGCAAGAAGAATATAAACCGAAGTATCCGTTTAAAACTCAAAATCCGAGGTGGCAAAAGATATGCTGCTGGCTTGAGGTATCTGACGACATTTTAGTTCTTGCTTATCCCGAAGCTGGACAGCGAAAAGAAATGCAGGATGGGAAAATTCAATCTGTAACAAAGACAAGTATGTTCGCCAAAAAAGGATTGACCGGTGGCAGAGGCTTTGGAGTATTCTTTGTTGCGAGACTTGATTATGTTGAGAAACTTCAGAATTATGATTGGGTAGTGGCTGACTTAAACATTTATGATGTTATTACAGGAATCGAAACAAATGACAAAAAGCGAGACATTGAAACTATCAAGCATATTTTCTACGAGCTAACAAGGTTAACGCAAGAGCATTACATTTTGGGTTATCCTTACCCTCTTGTTGAAGCACATAATTTTGTAACACTTAAACAAGATTTCAAAGATGAAATAATTAAGCGAGTGAAATTTGCCCTTTACAAAGAACAGCGAATGGACAATGTAGATATAGAAAACTTATTCTTAGATATTCATGAAAGGTTTTAAAAAATGACAACAGAAAAACGTGA
Source organism: Thermodesulfovibrionales bacterium (assembly GCA_041660325.1). Lineage (GTDB taxonomy): Bacteria > Nitrospirota > Thermodesulfovibrionia > Thermodesulfovibrionales > SM23-35 > DYFC01. The sequence continues at coordinate 10,607 of JBAZWR010000016.1, forward strand.
CTTTGGCGTTCTTTACGGACAAAAAACAACAGAAGACGCCTTGCTTATTTACTCATCTTATGAAGACAGCAAGGCAAGTCCACAAACAGGTGATTTTATTATCTTAACCCCAAGAGACGAGGATGGCCCAAAATTTCTTGCAAGAGTTGAAGCAGAAGTTTACGATGAAGACCCTATTTTCCGCTCACAAGACAAAACACTTATTGCCGTTCACTATGCCCGTATTGCAGAACGCGAACTTTCTGAACGTGATAAACAGAAAATGTTCAGTTATACATACAAGGTTAAAATACTTGGAACATTTACTTCTGACGGTAAGGACTTTGTCACTGCTGTAAGAAAACTTCCGACGGTTTCTTATCACGCGAGACACCTAACACCAAGAGAGTTTGAAAACATCTTGAATCGAGCAAATGAAAATGGTGTAGCAATCGGGAAACTTTGCATCGGTAACGATATTCAACTCGATAAAAAGGATATTTTATTTGATATCGGGAAATTGAGAGAAAGAAGAACAATGATATTTGCCCAATCAGGATTTGGTAAAACGAATTTAATGAAGGTTCTCATCTACAATATGATGTCTGATACGAGTTATGGCAAACTGATTTTTGACCTTAACGGCGAATACTTTTTGAGAGGAATCAAAACATACGGATTAGGCGATATTAAGGAAGAAAAGATTAAGGAAAATCTTGTCGTATATACCGACAAGAAAATAGAAAAATATGTAAAAGATAGTCGTTTTGTATTTGGCGGCAAGGTGCGTATTAATATGACCAAGCAGCTTACTGTCGGGGATATTATAAATTTCAGTACAGGCTTTTCAGAGGTAATGAAATCATTCCTTCTTTATCTTGATGATAACCAAGTTGAAGATTTTATTGCCAATTTAACTGAATACGTTAACGACCCTAAAAAACTACATGCAGCATTTCCTGATTTTTGGGACAACAAAAGAGAAGCAAGCAGTAGAAATACTATTGCAGCAATAAGGAAAAGACTTGCTTACCTGATAGATGAAACCAAAGGTTTGCATAGTCCATCATCAACATTAATTGAGGATATTTTCAAATATCTCAAAGAAGGCAAGACAGTTATTGTTGATCTGTCATTAAATGACAATGCGGAAGCAAGTATCATTTCAACAATAATTGTTCGCAAGTTATTTGAAAACAACAAAAGATATTTCACGGAGGATAAAAAAGAAAAGGTGATTGACACTGTTCTGTGTATTGAAGAAGCCCAAAATGTTTTATCAGATGAGTTTGTGAAATCTAATGCCAACCCATTTGTAAGAGTAGCAAAAGAGGGTAGGAAATTTGGGTTGGGTGTCATCGCGATTACTCAAAGACCTTCGGCAATTTCAGAAGAGATCAGAACTCAAGCTGAAAACTTTTTTTCTTTCTATATGGGAAACTCTGACGATATAAGAGCATTAGTCAAATCCAATGTAAATTACGATGGGGTTATTTCTAAATTTATTCAGACTGAGACTATAACTGGCAACCTTTACATGGTTTCAGCCAATCAGTCATTTGCTTTGCCACTTCGGGTGACGAATTTTGAAGAATTCGTAAAGAAAAAAGTCTATGAAGATTCACGGTTTGAATAGAAATAATGATAACACCAGCTTTAATATTACCTGAAAAATTTTCGAGAACAACCGTAAAAAGTTCTCCAAAGGTAATTCCTTTGGAGGAACAGGTAATCAATAGCATCAGACGAGACCTTGAGCGATTGAATTGGAAATTCAAGCTTCCCACGAGAAAAAACGCTTATCCTACTTTAATCCCGCCTGACACTTACGACAAGGTTACAATTAAGCAGGCAATGGCTTTCAAAAGAGATGAGATTATTTCAAAGAATCAGGACTGGATCAATAAACACATTGGTATTGCAAGAGAAAATCTTGCAAATGGCTATGAGGTTTTGACATCTGAAATTGACCCCATTATTGAGGTTTGCAAGACTGAAAAGCAACACAGTTTATTTAGAATATTGCGTTATTACTGGAGTTCACCATACAGTGAATATGTTGGAAGAAGAATAAAACTTATTATTCGTGACAGAGCGTTACCAAACAAACCTGTAATCGGGATTGCAGCATTAGGCAGTCCGATAATTCACATTCCCGAAAGAGATAAATGGATTGGCTGGGATAAGAATACACGAACTAAGAATTTAATTTACACATTAGACGCTTATGTTGTTGGTGCTCTCCCACCCTACAATTATTTGCTCGGAGGTAAACTCATTTCCTTTATTCTTGCATCTAATGAAGTAAGAAAAATTTATCGGGACAAATACCGAGAGCAAGTAACATACAAAGAAAAACGTACGGCAAACAAACTTGTTGGAATCTTTACAACAAGTCTTTACGGTAATAGTTCTCAATACAATCGAATGAAATTTAACGACGAATTACTTTACCAGCCAATCGGGCAAACAAAAGGATTTGGCTCCTTACATTTAAGCGAAGAAACAATTCAATTTATGATTAAATTATTGAAATCAAAAAAAATTGAAGTTGGCCATAAATTCGGAGACGGACCAAGTTGGATAATGCGTGTAATTCGTAATGCAGGAGACCTTCTCGGGTTTAACTCTGACTTTCTTCTTCGACATTCTTTCAAACGCAATATTTATTTTATTCCTTTAGCCAAAAACCACAAAGAATTTCTAAACGGACAGACCAAGAAGGCACTATTTAACAATTATTCTAAGAAAGATCTTGTAGGCTTTTGGAAAAAACGTTGGTTATTGAATAGGAAAAAGAATGTTGACGTGATTGCAAATGTTATTAACTTTACACCAAAGGATTTTACCATTTAGATGGTTGGATACACTCCAAGAGGTCAGCCCTCGATGATGATAGTTACTTGATTATGAAACTCCACTTTGACAGCAACCAGGAATACCAGATAGACGCCATCAGAGCTGTTACCGATATATTTGAAGAGGACAAAGAAGCTTTTGAGAAAAGAGAAAGAAAATATGGCTTTAAAATCAGTTGAATCCCGGAACGTGGAATTTAAATTCAACTTATTATGCCGCAATAAAGGCGCAAAAGATGCAGAAGAAAAATGAGTTGTCAAAGGAATGATGATAATTGACTACGAAAATAGGGTTTAACAAATACACATCTCTGATTGAGCGTCTTGCTGAAATAATCCATTTGGCAAGGGCAACTGTTGTTCGACAGATTAATGAAAAACAGGCGGATGAGCTTGAAGGCAGGCATTTGGATTTAAGAAGAGAGAGGGTTTTATATGTTTAAGCCCAAATATTCGATTACACCTAATGTGTTGAATAATCTCATTAAGACTGCTGAGGCAAAGGCAGTTATTGATAATGCCTATCTTGTGCCCAAGTGGGAAGTAGCTTTACGGAGAGAGGCATTGATTAAAAATGCCCACGCCTCTACATCTATTGAAGGTAATCCTCTTTCACTTGAACAGGTCTCTGAGCTTGCAATGGGCAGGGACATTATGGCTACAAGGAAGGCAAAGGCAGAGGTGTTGAACTATTTAAAGGTACTGGAAGACCTGCCCGGTTTGGCTGAAGACGGAAAGATTACTGAAAAGATTATATTAAAAATTCACAGACTTCTTACAAAAGATGTTCTTGAAAACCCTGATGACAGCGGTGTTTATAGAAACCGGCAAGTAATAATCGGGAACAGACTAACCGGAGTTATCACATTCCGTCCGCCTGATACTAAAGAGGTTCCTATTCTGATGAAGGAATTTGTCAAATGGCTGAACGGTAAAGATGCCTCAGAAACGAATCCGCTGCTCACGGCCGGTATAAGTCATTATGAGTTTGTTAGAATCCATCCTTTTATAGATGGAAATGGACGAGCAGCAAGGGCATTGGCAAGCCTTATCCTATATTTAAGAGGGTTTGACACAAAAAGGTTCTTTGCCCTTGATGATTATTATGACAGCGACAGACCATCGTACTACAAGGCGCTCCAAAGCGTGGATTCAAAAACAATGGATATAACAGAATGGCTGGAATATTTTGCCTATGGAGTGGCCTTGCAGATTGAGAAAGTAAAGGAAAGAGTTCTATCCCTGAGCAGTGATCTCAAACGGAAGCAATTGAAGGGTCAGATAGCCCTGACCGAGAGGCAGATGCGGATTGTGGAGAGAATAAACAATTATGGAAATATCACAAATAAAACGATCCGGGAGATGTTCAAGCTTTCCGATGAGGGAGCGCTAAAAGAAATTAAAAAACTCTTATCTCTTGGAGTTATAAGGTCGGAAGGCAGAGGGCGTAGTATCAGATATTTGCTTGCCTGAGTTGGCGATTAGGTTGGCGATTAGGTTGGCGATTTTAAATAAGATCAAGGCGAGGTGAATTATGTATATTCTTGAAAATATAACTATGACCGAATTCAAGGAGTATCTCAAAAAAACGAAGACCATTGTCTTTCCATTTGGGACCGTAGAAGAGCACGGAAGCCATCTGCCTCTGAAAACGGATGCGTTTATTATCGAAGAGGCGCTCAAGTTTGTGGCAAAGAAAAGAAAATTCTTTCTTGCGCCGGTTGTCTATTACGGCGTTTGCACTACTACAAAGGACCATCCGGGCACAATAAGTATTACCGCTGAAACACTGAGACGGCTTTCTTATGACCTTGTAACTGAGTCTTATAAAAAGGGACTGAGGAAATTCCTGCTTATTTCCGGCCATGGCGGAAGCCTCCATATGTCGGCTTTGAAGGAGACTGCGGAAGTTCTGGTGGAAGAGTTGAATGGTATAAAGATAGCAGTTCTCTCTCCGTATGATGTCATATGGAAAGAGCTGTCTGCAATTGCTGAGACCCCAAATGATTCCCATGCAGGGGAACTCGAGACGTCGATTATGCTCTATTTGGCGCCCGAACTGGTCAAAGGCAGGGCGGCTGAGGAATATCCAAAAATCCCAAAACCTTTCACTGTAAGGAATAAAGTGAAATACTGGCCGGGGGGCGTATGGGGCAATCCACAAAAGGCGACACGTGAAAAAGGGGAAAGAGCAATGAAGCTGATAACCGACAAGATTGTAGAGATCCTCGGCATGATCGGGAAGATGAAATAATCCAAACTTCCGACCTTTTGACTTGATTTCCTTTGTATCATCCTTTATGCTTCTCTAATATGATTAAAGAGGTCACTGATTTTCTTATCATCGGCAGCGGTGTTGCCGGGCTAAGGGCTGCGATAGAACTTGCGCCCCACGGCAATGTCATTGTTGTAACAAAAGACAGACCCGCTGAAAGCAGCACTGAATATGCCCAGGGTGGTATTGCCGTTGCCCTGAGCGACGAGGACGAGGTGGGAATTCATTATGAAGATACCTTACGGGCAGGCGACGGACTTTGCAGGGAAGATGCCGTAAGGATACTTGTTGAAGAGGGACCCGAACGAATTCTGGAGCTGATCTCATGGGGCGCCGAGTTTGATAAAGAGGGCATGAAGCTCGATTTTACGATGGAGGCGGCCCACACAAGGAGAAGGGTCCTCCATGCCCATGGAGACGCAACAGGGAAGGAACTTGAAAGGGTGCTCCTCAAAAAGGTCAGGTCGTTCCCTTCCGTTGAAAAATATCCTTATGCCTTTACTGAAGATCTTATCGTTGACAATGGAAAGTGTATCGGAGCATACATCCTGGCAGGAGGGCAGAGAGTAGCATTATTATCAAGGGCTACCGTGCTTGCAACAGGAGGCGCGGGACAGATTTTCGGAAGGACGACAAATCCCGCAGTTGCAACCGGTGACGGCATGGCCATTGCGTTCAGGGCAGGCGCAGTCCTTGAAGACCTGGAATTCGTACAGTTCCATCCGACCGTGCTTTATGCGCCTTCAGCGCCCCAGTTTTTGCTGAGTGAGGCGATGAGAGGAGAGGGCGCTTTACTGAGAAATATCAACAAAGATTTGTTTATGAAGGACTATCATCCCGATGCAGAGCTTGCTCCGAGGGATGTTGTTTCACGGGCGATCATATCGCAGATGGTGAGGACTAAAAGCAATCATGTCTATCTTGATCTTACGCACATGGACGGCGCTTTTGTCAAAAACAGATTCCCGAGGATTTATGCCACCTGTCTTCAGTATGACGTCGATATTACAAGGGAACTCGTCCCTGTTTCTCCGGCAGCCCATTACCTTATGGGAGGAATAACTACGGATACCGAAGGCGCCACAAGCATTGAAGGGCTTTTCGGCGCCGGCGAGGTGGCGTGCACGGGGGTGCATGGCGCAAACAGACTTGCCTCGAACAGCCTTCTTGAAGGTCTTGTCTACGGCGCAAGGGCCGGCAGGTCGGCGGCGAATTACGGCCTGCGGGTTAGTGACGGCCTTTTGCAGAAATATGAAGGCGCTCTTATGGAAGAAGGCGATAATACTCATCCTTTGCCCTCAGGCAAACGCACTCAGCGTTTTGATATGGAAGAGATAAGACATTCTCTGAGGAAATTGATGTGGGAGAGGGTGGGGATAATACGTTGTGCCGAATCTCTCGGCGAAGCGAAAAAGAAACTTCAGGGGTGGGCGTTTATTCAGGAAAAGAAGTTTGTAACGAGGAGGGAGCTTGAATTGAAAAATATGCTTACATTAGCCGGTCTGATAACGGAGTCGGCAATCCTGAGAAAAGGAAGTGTCGGCGCCCATTACCGGTCCGACTTCCCCGAGCAGGGGGAGAAATGGCAAAAACATATGACCTGCAAGCTGCAGGAACAAGGGGTGCAATATGGGTTTATTGACTAATATTGACACAAGGAAAGCAAAAATAGTCTGCACTATCGGGCCGTCATCTTCCGATAAAAAAGTCATTGCATCACTGATTAAAAACGGAATGAACGTCGCAAGAATGAATTTCTCCCACGGTGATCATGAAACCCACAGGCAGCGGATTGAACTTGTCCGGGAGCTCTCAGGTATTTTTAAAAAACCTGTGGCAATATTACAGGACCTTCAAGGCGTCAAAATCAGGGTAGGACTTATTGAAGGCGGGGCCGTGGAACTAAAGAAAGGAGAGACAATCCGCCTGTCCCCGGGAGACGGCATGGGAAACCGGAGGGAAATTTTCATTTCATATCCTCTGCTGCTCAAGGAAATCCGGAAAGGCGACAAAATCCTCCTTGACGACGGACTCATTCAGCTGTCGGTTACCGGAAGGACAAAAAACGCCGTTCTTGCAACTGTGGCCGAAGGCGGGATATTGAAAGACAGAAAAGGAGTGAATCTGCCCGGAGTGAAGCTGTCGATGCGGTCGTTCACGGATAAGGATGAACAGGACCTTTCATTTGGAATAAAGATGGGTGTTGATTATGTCGCCATCTCTTTTGTGCGCGAGGCGGACGATATTAAAAAAGTAAAAGCATGGCTCATGAAGAGGGATCAGGCCATACCGATTATCGCAAAGATCGAAAAACCCGAGGCCCTCGACAACATTGATGAAATCTTTTCCGAAGTAGACGGCATTATGATAGCAAGAGGCGACCTCGGGGTGGAAATGCCGCCCGAGGAAGTGCCTTTAATACAGAAAGGGCTGATTGATAAGGCAAACAAAAAGGGGAAGATCGTTATTACGGCAACTCAGATGCTTGAATCCATGACCGAACACCTGCGGCCTACAAGGGCTGAAGCAAATGATGTCGCAAATGCCGTCCTTGACGGAACAGACGCGCTGATGCTTTCCGCGGAAACGGCGTCCGGGAAATATCCTGTTGAAGCCCTGAAGATGATGGACAGGATAATCAGTCACACGGAGCAGATGAAAGAGACCGGTTCTTCCTTTATACACGGAGATATATTTGCCGAGGCAACGGCTGATGCGGCCTGCAGGGCTGCCGAGGACATTCATGCAAAGGCGCTCGTCGCCTTCACACAGTCCGGTTTCACGGCAAGACTTCTCTCCAAATTCAGACCACGGGTCCCGATAATTGCCCTTACGCCTGACAATAGCATAGAAAACAGGGTAAGCCTTTACTGGGGCGTCACTCCGAAGATAATGCAGTTGCCGGCGACAACGGACGAGATGGTGAAAGGGATAGAAAAAACGCTTTTGGCGGAACGGATCGTTAAAAAAGGCGACAGCATCGTCATCACCTCAAGCTCTCCCTTATCAATACAGGCAAAGACAAACTTCATGAAACTGCACAGGGTGGGGGAATAAAAATATCAAAATGCAAAATTCAAAACGAAAAATGTATTTAACCCTAAATGTTGCATAAACGGCAGGGCAGACACGATGAAAAGTCTTATAATGCGACAAAGGACTATATTCCGAACACATAAATGCAGATATAACCTGCAGTGTCTTTCAAAAGAAGGCCGGAGAGCAGTATTAAAGTACATTAAGGTGTCGCTACAAGACCTTTTCATCGCATCTGCCCTGCCGTTTGTAATAATTTATTGCAACTTGGGAGTAAAGTATCAGAGAAACTGCAAAATGTCTAAAATAAATTTATTTTTCGATACGATAGTGTACTTATATAGATGTGTTACCAAAATATTTTCATGCAATTACCATGAACTATCTTTTTATATAAATTCATCGAGTTAAATAAATTTATTTTAGACATTTTGCAGTTTTCGGGGTTACGGTGTTTTTATTTCGTAGACTTTTATTTTTCTGTGGAGGTTGCTTCTTTCGATATCGAGGATTTCCGAGGTCTTTGAGATGTTCCAGTTGTTTTCCTCGAGTTTCTTCGCAATGAAGTCTTTCTCAAAGGCGTCTCTTGCCTCTTTGAGGGTATTGAAGGCAAAGTAGTCCGAACGGGTAGATTCGCCGATGAGGATATTCTTGGCAGTGATTATATTTGATGGGTTCATAATAACGAATCTCTCTATGACGTTTTTCAGCTCTCTGATATTGCCCGGCCAATCATATGCCTGAAGCATACCAAGTCCGTCCGGGGTAATTTTCTTCGGTTTCTGTCCGTATTCAGCGGCAAAGTATTCGAGGAAATAATCAACAAGTTCAGGTATGTCTTCCTTTCTTTCCCGCAGGGGCGGGACCATTATCGGGATAACATTGAGCCTGAAAAGCAGGTCCTCTCTGAAATTTCCTTTCTTCACTTCTTCTCTGAGGTCTTTGTTTGTTGCCGCAATAATTCTTACGTCCACCTTAATGTTTTTGCTTCCCCCTACGCGCTGAAACTCCTGTGTCTCGATGATACGGAGCACCTTTGATTGAGTCGCAAGAGACATGTCCCCGATTTCATCAAGAAATAAAGTACCTTCATCGGCAAGCTCGAATTTCCCCTGTTTTCTTTCAAAGGCGCCGGTGAAAGAGCCTTTTTCATGGCCGAACAGCTCGCTTTCGATAAGCTCTTGCGGGATTGCCGCGCAGTTCATCTCGATAAAGGGTTTTTTAGCCCTGGAGCTGTTTTCATGCAGGATGTGCGCAACCAGTTCTTTGCCTGAACCGCTTTCACCGAGAATCACCACTCTGCTATTGCTCTTCGCCGCCATATCTATCTGCTCCCTGAGTTGCTGCATCTTTTGTGAATTGCCTATAAACCTCAATTTTCTGGTCAGGTCCTCTTTAAGCGCCCTGTTTTCCATCTCAAGCGTTCGTTTTTCGAGGGCCCTTCCGGCTACTAACAGCACCCGCTCAAGAGAGAGGGGTTTTTCAAGAAAATCATAAGCCCCTACACGGGTTGCCTTGAGCGCGAGTTCAATATTCCCGTGTCCCGAAATTATGACAACGGGCAGTTCGGGGTTTGTCTTTTTTATCTCCTGCAGGGTTTCGACGCCGTCTATTCCCGAAAGCCAGACATCAAGCAGCACAAGATCCGGACTTTGTTCTTTGAGGATCTTTAGCGCTTCTTCACCGGAGCCGGCAGTGATAACATTATATCCCTCGTCCTGGAATATCCCTGACAGGGTTTCCCGAATGCCTTCTTCATCGTCTACTATTAGTACGGAAGTATCCGTCATTTATATCTCCTTTAACGGGATTTCTATCGTGAATACCGTGCCGGCGGGCACGTTATCCCTGACATTTATTTTACCGCCATGCTCTTTGACAATCCTGCGCGCAATTGCAAGGCCGAGGCCGGTCCCTTCTTTTTTCGTCGAAAAATTGGGGTGAAACAGCTTCTCCCTGTTTTCGCTCCTTATTCCGGGTCCGTTGTCCGCTATTTCGATAAGCGCACTATTAGATGGTATATTAAAAGTGAGAGCTACATCAATCTTGCCGGTATGCGACATTGCCTGAATGGCGTTGTCAAAAATATTTATAATCACCCTCTTGAACTGTTCGGCGTCAAGGTCCACCGGCGGAGGATTGTCCGGCGCCGAAACATGGACCTCTATGTTTTTGTATCCTTTATAGAGATGAACAACCTCGTCGATCAAGGCAGGGATGTGTGCCGGCATTTTTCTGATCTCCGGCATTTTGCCGTATTTTGAAAACTCGTCAACCAGATTCTTCAGGCTGTCTACCTCCCGTATGATCGTCTTTGTTGATTGGCGGAAGGCCTGTTCAAAATCGGCGTCTTTGTGCTCCCATTTTTTCATCATGCGTTCGGTCGAGAGCTTTATCGGCGTTAAAGGATTTTTTATTTCATGGGCGATTTTTCTCGCGGCGTCCTGCCATGTTAACGCCTTCTGGGCCTCTATGATATCCGTAACATCATCAAAGACAACGAGGAGGCCTATGTATTTTTTTTGGGAATCCCTGAGACTTGTTATAAAAATAAAAAGAATAGATACCCTATCGCCTATAAGGGTCCGGACCTGCTTTTTGATCGGTTTAAACTCACGGCCTTCAATGCCTTCGACAACTTCCCGGATTTCCCGTGAATTTATCCTGGACAGAAGTTCCCTGTAATTTTTGTGAATTACCTCCCCGGAGTCGAGGTTGAGGACCGAACAGGCTGCGCCGTTTATCATGGATATTTCACCCGAGACGTCAAGCATGATAACGCCGGAATTTATGTTGTTCAGAATATTTTTTATATAAAGATAAGCGGATTCAAGCGATTCTTTGCTTGCTTTCAATTTTCTGACCATGTCATTGAAGGAATTTACAAGAAGTCCGATTTCATCCTCTCTCTCGATATCGACCGCTATATCGAGGTCGCCTGCGGCAACCTGTTGCGTTGCAAAGGCAAGCTGCTGAATGGGGTCCGTTATGCCCCGGGAAATCCTGAGCGCAATCCAGAGGGCCATGAAAACGACTATTAATGTCATGAACCCGAGTATCAGAAGGAAATTCGCCTTGATGGGCAACTTCCACGATTCCAGCGTCAGATAGCTCTCAAAGGCATCCTTTATTATTTCGACATTTTTTGTGATAGCTGCGGGGACCGGGGATTCCACGACTATTACGCTCCTCAGCGCTCCCTTTTCATATTCAGGCACGACCGCTCTTATGACGTCGCCTGTTTCTCCTGATATGACTTCGGCGCCTTCTTTCCCCTCAAAGGCAAGTCTTATTGTTTCGGTAGCGTCATCCGGGACCTTTAAGAGATGCCTGACACTGTAAGCGCTCCCGGTCGTTTTTGCATGGAAAGGCGATTTTGCAAATTCGAGCGCCTTCTGTTTCTCATTCTCATAGACGGCCTTTGCAATCTGTATCGAACTGTCCAGAGGCATTCTTATCTGGGGCACGAACCATCTGTCGATGTAGTTAGTAATGAGGCCGCTCGATATTATGAACAATAAGGAGGAAGGTATAAGGGTCAAAACGACAAGGGTGACGACAAGTTTTGTTTTGAACTGGTAACCGGGGATCTTGTGCTTTCTTTCGAAATATAGCTTTATAAGACTTTTTACCACAAAGAACATCAGGACAAGCAGCGCCAGAAAAGTCAGGTTCAGGAGCAGCAGAAGGGTCAGCCTTGTAGAGAAAGGAGCAGCCTCAAGCCTTATGTAGTGGAGTTCGATACCGAAGATGACAACTATGAGGAAGGAAGCCGCTGCCAGAAATATCTTGAAAGAGAGATTTTTCATCTTGCCCCGAGGCTGAAAAACAACGAGTCTTTCCTGATCTTGAATTCATTCTCGGGCAGAAATATCATGAAATAACCGATTACGGGCGGCAGTTGTCTTATTTTGGATTCGACCGTAACCCGCACAAAATAGGTGCCCGGCTCAAGGTCGCGGACATTTGCAAGTTTAAGCTCGTCGAAACTCAATGCCCATTTCAGCATAGACTCGAGAGATTTGAAGCGTTTTTTGATCTGTGTATTCCCGTCGCTTGAGGTTGCGATAAACTCCGTTTTTACGGGGTCAGACCTCAGGGTCCTTGTGAAGGATTTGCTTGACACGAATTCATCAGGCCATAAATTCCATACCCTGAATATGTCTATGTAGAATCTGAACTCTTTTTTTATTCCGTTCCTTATCTCCTGCAGGTATTTATCATCGAGTATCAACGAGGCGGTTGCGTGGATTTCGTTTTCCTGCATTTTTACCTCGGGGCCGGTTATCTCCGCTGCAACAGAAGAAGAGACGGCGCAAAGGAGAAAACCGATAGTAATCAGGAAATGCAGGAATTGTGAAGCCGTAAAAACCGCGGAGCCGGGAATAACAAACTTCTCCCCTGCTCCGGTTATGCCATATGCCGGGTTGTTTCTATATTCGGATATCATTGACCGTCCTTTGAATAAGAGCTTGACTTCTCCGGTAAAATTTATTTTCATTATAGCATAGCAAATGAAGTCATAGTTATCAGTTATAATGCATAAGGAAGGAGGTGTGTTTAATGGAATTGAAGACAATCAACATCGATGTCCCCGAAGGCTGCAATCTTATTTTGGGTCAGACTCATTTTATTAAGACCATAGAGGACCTTTACGAAATACTGGCGACAACCGTGCCGCAGGCCGGGTTCGGGGTTGCCTTTACGGAGGCGTCAGGTCCCTGCCTGATAAGGACCGAAGGGAATGATCCCGAACTGATCAACGCCTGCGTAATAAACCTGCAGGAGATGGCCGCAGGCCATGTTTTTTGCATATTATTGAAAAACGCTTTCCCTATTAATGTCCTCAATCAGATAAAGAATTGCCCCGAGGTATGCCGGATTTTCTGCGCAACCGCAAACCCGCTTCAAGTCATTTTAGCTTCTTCATCTCAGGGTAACGGAGTCCTGGGGGTGATCGACGGCTTCTCTCCAAAGGGCACGGAGACAGCCGGGGACAAAGCCCACAGAAAAGAGTTTTTGAGGAAGATAGGGTATAAGCTTTAGCCTATATTATTCACAAATATATTAATGTATATGACGGACATAATATTTTTGCTCATTCCCGGGTTGCCGCCCTCCGAGGAAAATTCTGTTCCGATATATCTCCACAGAATTTAAAACCGCAAAAATACTATGTCCGTCATAATTGATAACCAATTCATGAATAATATAGGTTAGAATAAAATATTATAGAGGAGAAAAATGATACCGGAATTGAAATATGACGAAAAAGGACTGATACCCGCCATTATTCAGGACGTGCAAAACGGCGATATCCTGATGATGGCATATATGAACGAAAAGTCGCTTCAGATGACCCTTGATACGGGATTCACGCATTTCTGGTCGCGTTCACGGCAGAAGTACTGGAAAAAGGGCGAGACTTCAGGCCATGTTCAGGAGGTAAAGGAATTGCTCTATGACTGCGATGCGGATACGTTGCTTGTGAAGGTTATACAACACGGCTCCGGCGCCTGCCACACCGGAAACAGGACGTGTTTCTACAGAAGCATTGTGAAAGGAGAATAGGCATGAGCAAATACAAATGTTCCGTTTGCGGTTATGTATATAATCCCGAGGAAGGAGACCCGGATGGAGGTATAGCGCCGGGTACCCCTTTTGAGAAACTTCCCGACGACTGGAAGTGTCCGATTTGCGGAGCTGCCAAGGCTTTGTTTGATAAGGTAGATTAGAGATTTATAATCACGGCGTTTTCGTCGCATTCGGGAAACTTGGGGCAGCGGAGGCAGTCTCCCCATATTTTTTGTGGTAGGCTTGCTTTATCGGTATCTTTAAAGCCCAGCTTTTTGAAGAACTCGGGATGGTACGTCAGGGCAAAGACCTTTTTTAACCCCAATGCCTTTGCTTCTTTGAGGCATTGTTTTACAAGGTTTTTCCCGATACCCCTATCCTGGTAGTTCTTATCTACTGCAAGGGACCGAATCTCCGCAAGGTCTTCCCACATGATATGCAGTGCGCAAACGCCGCAAACAGCCTTGTTGTCTTCGCATATCACGAAATCCCGAACGGTTTCATAAAGTTCATTGAGAGCCCTGGGGATCATCTGTTCTTTTCTGGCAAATTCGTTGACGAGTTTATGCACCGGTTTCAGATCGGATATCTTAGCTTTTCTTATTTTCAATGTATTTCATCCCTTCCGTAATAGCTTTTTTGTTGCCCGCGATATGCTTCTTTTTACTCTCCGAACCCGAACTCTCAAGCGCCTTGAAGACGGACAGTTTTTTCACCAGGCCGGACTTTGCAATGAGAGCGCCAAGCAATACCATGTTGGCCGACTTAGTGTCTCCGATCTTTCTTGCCGTTTCGGTTGCCGGGACGCCGAAGGTCTCAATATCTTCCCGAAAGGCTTCTCCGTTTATCAGTGAGGAGTCAAAGATGAGGATACCGTTCTGTTTCAGCTTAGGTTGAAATCTTGTAAGCGAGGCGTCGTTCATTGCGATCAGTATTTCCGGATTTGTAACCACCGGGCAACCGATCAGTTCATCCGAGATGATTACCGTGCAGTTGGCTGTGCCGCCCCTCATCTCCGCCCCGTAAGAGGGAAACCATGTGACTTCCCTCCCTTCGAGCATGCCGGCGTGGGCAAGTAAATTGCCCAAAAAAAGTATGCCCTGTCCGCCGAACCCTCCGATTATGATGCTGTTTTCCAAAGTTACGCCTCCCCGAACTTGTCTTTGAAAGTTCCGAGAGGGAATACCGTTGTCATCTCGGCTTCAATCCATGCAATGGAATCTTTGGGAGACAATTTCCAGTCCACGGGACAAGGTGAGAGTATTTCCACAAGGCTGAACCCCTTACCTTCTATCTGATATCTGAAGGACTTCTCTATAGCTTTTTCTGTGGCCATCAGATTCTTGAAGGAATTGACCGAAGTCCTGGCTATGTAAGAGACGCCTTCGATTGTTGCCAGCAGTTCGGACACATGCAGGGGATAACCTTCGGTTTGCACATTCCTGCCGGCGGGGGTTGTAGACGTTTTCTGGCCCGGAAGAGTGGTGGGCGCCATCTGGCCTCCGGTCATGCCATAGGTGGCGTTATTCACAAAAAATACGGATATGTTCTCTCCTCTGTTAGCTGCATGGACTATTTCTGCCGTCCCGATTGCGGCGAGATCTCCATCCCCCTGATAGGAAAAGACCACCCTGTCAGGCATAGAGCGCTTGAGTCCGGTTGCTACTGCGGGCGGTCTCCCATGGGCGCATTCAATCATGTCGATATTGAAATAGTCATAGGCGAAAACAGCGCAGCCCACAGGGGCGATGCCGATCGTCTTTTCCCTGATGCCCAACTTATCGATACATTCGGCGATCAGCCTGTGTATCAGACTATGCCCGCAGCCCGGACAGAACCGAAAGGGAACATCCTTGAGGCTCTCAGGCCTTTGAAAGATTTTTTTCATCCGTCTCCTCTGTTTCCAAAAGCGCGCCTTCAAGGAGGCCGTAATCACTGACCGTCAATTCACGGAATCCGAAATATTCCATAGTATTAATTGTAAATATAAGGCCGGGTATAATCAAGTCCGCCCTTTCAGGTTCGAGACCCTTTACTTTTTTTCTTTCTTCAAGCGGCAGGGCAAGGAGTTCTTTCCCCGTCCGAAGCAGCCTGTCCAAAGGAATTTTATGCATGTGTACTTTTTCCCGTTTATAACGTTCAAGCTTTAGGTCAATTGAAGCAAGGGTGGTAAATGTCCCGGCTGTCCCTATGAAAAAAGTGTTTTTGTCGAAATATCGTCCGATCCTCATATGGAGGTTTTCCAATACGGACATAATTTCATTATTCATTTCATCAAGGTCGGCTTGAGCAATAGGGTCGCGTTTCAGATATCTTTGGGATAGTTTTATTACTCCTACAGGAATGCTCCCCATTACTGCGGGATTGCCGGGTTTATAGATTATCCATTCCGTGCTGCCGCCCCCGATATCAATAATAAGCTTACTGCCGGGATTTTCCCCATTACAAGGATACCCTTCCGGTATCCCACCCTTAAATAGTCACCCCCCGCTTTGGTTAGACTGAGCGGAGGTGAATGATATTCCGGGGTTTGTACTCTCAAAAGAGAACAAAATTCCTTTTAAAGTAAGTTCCGCTTCTTTTACGCCGGGGATGACTTCTATGGCTATGCCTGTTTCGTTCAGCGCTTTTTCTATAAATATATCCGCATTGGCTGCCTCGCGGATGGCGCTTGTGGCAACCGCTCTTATATCTCCGACCCCATATTTTGCAATGACTGCCGAAAATCCCTTCAGAGCGGTCAGGGAGTCTTCCATGTTTTTGTCCCGCAGTCTTCCGGCGCCGTCGATCCCGTCGCCGAGTCTGGTAATCTTCCTGTCCGAATAAACATCGATGATTTTATTATCCCTGACCTCGGCGATTAAAAGTCTGAGAGTGTTTGAACCGACGTCTATGGACGCACGCAGCGACATGCTGATATTATAACCTAACCTGGACGAGCCGGGATTATAAATTTAAAATTTAAAATCTTTCCAAAAAAGCAGGAATATGATTCATAAGGGACTAAAAGGGGCGATTCACCACGAAAGCCTTTAGGCCTTCGTGGCTCTTCCGGGAATTGTGCGGGTAAACAAGAAATGCGGCAATAAACCGGGCAGGAGACACGGGGGACCCCGAGACAGAGGCATCCCGTGTTCACTCATGGTTTAAAAATCACTCGATTCAGGTATAATAGATGTGTCTCATGAAGGGGGAAATTCCCGATTAAGTTGATTTTATGCTGTTTTTTATGGTATAAAATTAAGATTTCTTTGGCAAAGAATGAAAATATTTTATAAGGAGACCGTTTGAATGAATATATACGAAAACATAATTATCATGAATGCCGCCATCTCTGATGAAGAGGCTGAGGCTGCCGTGACAAAGATCAAGGATCTTGTAACAGGCCAGGGCGGAGAAGTGCTGAAGGTGGACGTCTGGGGCAGGAGGAAATTGGCTTACGATATAAACAAGCAGAAAAAGGGTTTGTACGTGCTTCTTATATACAAAACACCCGCTGCAACAGTCAAAAAACTTGAGGATTTCTATAAGGTTTTTGATGTTGTTTTGAAATACATGGTTGTAAAGCTTGAAAAAAAGCAGGTGCAGGAACTTGAAAAGAGCGAGCCTGTTGCCGAGGCGCCGGCAGAGCAGAAGGTCGAAGCTTAAGTGTACAACAAGATCATCCTGATCGGAAATCTGACAAAAGATCCCGAACTGAGATATACCCCCCAGGGGACGCCGGTTGCTACTCTGAGGCTTGCCGTGAATCACCGGTATAAGCAGGCTGACGAAATGAAACAGGATACGATGTTTATCGACAATGTCGTTTTCGGCAAACAGGCAGAGACATGCAGTAAATATCTGAATAAAGGAAGCTCTGTGCTGGTTGAGGGCAGGCTTCAGGAAAGAAAATGGGAAAGCAACGGGCAACAGAAGAGTAAATTTGAAGTCGTTGCCCAGTCGGTCAGATTCCTCTCCAAAAAAGGGTCCGGACAGGACGCCTCTTATAGCGGAGGGGGGGGGGCCGATTTCAACCCGCCTGAAGAAACTACGGATTTAGAACCATTTTAAAGGAACGGAATATTGATTATGAGAAAGCCATTTGAGAAAGGAGCTACATTGCAGCAAAAGAAATTTCAGAGGAGGAAGTTTTGCAGATTCTGTTCGGAAAAAGTTGAGTATATAGATTACAAGAATATCAAGATGCTCAAGAGCTATATCACCGAAAGAGGTAAGATACTTCCGAGGAGAATGACCGGCACCTGCGCAAAACACCAGCGGGAACTGACTGCGTCCATAAACCGGGCAAGGAGCATAGCTCTGCTTGCCTTTGCGGAAAAATAGGATGCGGGTCCCGAAGACCTGGGTCCCTTTCCTTGCGAAAAAGGTCGTCGATAATATTATATTTAAAAATCTTGTAAAGCCCGCCGTCCCATTGGAAAAGCTCCTTGCAGAAACAGGTGAAATCATCCTGGAGGAGTTGACGATAGAAGACAGATTAAACGAAGAAGTCAGGGAGATCCTGAAAAGCCACTCTGCCGAGATCGAAAAGGGCCGGATGGATTACCGGAGACTCTTTGAACTCACCAAACAAAAGCTTGTAAAGGAAAGAAACCTCGTCCTATGATGCTCTCTGACGACAAGATATCACACCTGTCCCATGTACTCTTAAAAGGGCTTGCTAAACGAAAGCTTATCGAACCTGCGGAAGATGAGGCAAAAATCCGCAGTGAAATCAAACGGACTATAGTTGCTGAACTGAAAATCGGAGAAGAAATAGACGCAATTGTCAAAAGAAAACTCCAGTCATACTCCAGAAAAATCGTTGAAGGAACTCCCGAGTGGGAACTAATGTACAAAAAGTTCTACAAAGACGAGGAGATAAAGAGAGGCAGGGCTTCCGGGTAGCAACGCTCCTCCCGTTCCTTCTCCTTTTCCTTACTTATCTCGGTTTGCTCTTTGAATTCCCCCTGAAGCAGAAAGGCCCGTGGTTCGTCTTCGGTATTGCCGCTGTTGCGGTTTGCGCTTTTTTCCACATAAAGGACAAAGATAAAAAGTATTCCGTTGAATTCCTTTTTTCTCTTGCGCTCATGATTGCCGGCGCAGTGCAGACGTCTCATGTGCCATGGCTGAAGCTCGGGTATTTCCCGTTTTTTTTAGCTCTGATTGCATTCTATGGCAGAAAGACCATCCTTTCACTCCTGATACTCATTCCGTTTCTTGAACTGAAAAATCTTTTCAACATGCAGGGACTCATTGAAGAAATCGGTTTTCTCTTCTTCCTGACGGTAACGGTAGGTGTATCACTTTTGGTGCGGGACAAGGCGGAGAAAAAGGCCGGCGGCGGGCCGACCCGCAGAGAAAAAGAGCTTGAAGGTCCGGGCTATTCAAACACGGAGACGAAATCTTTTTATGATGAAAAGGTGATATCCGATTATCTTGAGTCAATGTTTAAACCCGATGACGAGATACATGAACTCCTTAATGTAGCAAAAACCGCCATCTTTGCAGATTCGGTCAACCTTTTCATCGGTTCCGGCAGCGGGCTGAAATTGAGGTGCTCCACGGACGGCCTCGAGGGGATTATACCATCGGACAACGGCATCATTACCCTTTGTTATAAAGAAAAAAAGGCCGTTGTCTCTTCGGATCTCAATGAGAAGAAGATAGAGGCCGGCTATCTGAAAAAAGGCGGCATCTCATCTCTGGCAGTCGTCCCTGTTATAGACGGCAAGTTCCCGCTTGGTGTGATAGCCGCCGACAGCGCGCGGTTTCATGCCTTCTCCGGCGCCGACAAGGATACCCTTAATGTGTTTTCGATGCAGATTATGAGGATCCTCCAGAGGGAACGTGTTTATCCTCAAATACGGCGGTCACAGTTTACCTTAAAGATCCTCAACGAAGAGAGTTCGAAACTCCTCTCGTCCCTGAATATAGACGTTATTGTCACGAACCTTATTGATGGCGCCTGCAGGATTGCTCCGGCAATGGCAGCTTTTTTTATGGCAAAAGGCGGGGAATTCGAGCTACTGAATCAAAAAGGGCTCCAGCCTCCCGAGAAGAAAACATACAGTCTGAAAAACACTCTGCTCGACATGGTGGTGAAAAACCGTGAGCTTTATAATCTGTCCGATGTCAGAGATTACCGTTCACCGGTCATGCCTTTCAAAACAAACAGTATAGGCTCCGTCGTATTGCTGCCACTGCTGTATGAAAAAGAGCTTATGGGTATACTCGCGCTCTTTTCGGAAGAAACGAATGCCTTCAGCCCTTTGCAGATAGATCTCCTTAAGGTGCTCGGAAACCAGGCGTCAATCTCCATGGTTAATGCCAGGTTTCATGCGGAGATAGAGAGACTCGCCATAACGGACGGCCTTACCGGGCTGTTTAATCACAGACATTTTCAGGAAAGGCTGTCACAGGAATTCAGCAGACTTGAGAGGTTCTCGGAACCGATTTCACTGCTTCTCATAGATATCGACTACTTTAAAAAAGTAAACGATACCTATGGCCATCCGGTCGGCGACGCGGTCCTCAAAGGGGTTGCCGACAAGATCAGAAAGACGGTGAGGACCATAGACATACCTGCCCGGTATGGCGGTGAAGAGTTTACGGTCATTCTGCTGAACACGGATGCGAAAGGCGCAATGAACATGGCGGAACGCCTCAGAAAGACGGTCATGAATACGGAGTTTTCTTCCGAACAAAAAACCTTTCATGTCACAATAAGCATAGGGATATCGACCTATGACGAAGGCATAAAGGAAGGCAGAGAAGAGTTCATCGAACGTGCCGACAAATCCCTCTACCACGCTAAACGAAACGGCAGGAACAGAAGCGTGCCGTGGGATGAGATAAAGGAATAAACCTAAAATTTATATATGTTATAAATAGTTGCGCCCCTCTCTTGACACGACACGCTCCCACTTGTTAAAGTATTAGCACTTAAGCATTGAGAGTGCTAACTATGGAAAATTTAAACGAAAGAAGCAAAAAAGTCCTATATGCGGTGATTCAGAGTTACATCAATTACCCCGACCCTGTAGGGTCAAGGATTGTTACCAAACGATACGCTTTTGGACTTTCTTCTGCTACGATACGGAACATAATGGCAGACTTGGAGGAAATGGGTTTTCTTGCCCAGCCTCACACCTCTTCAGGCAGGGTTCCGACCGACCTTGGGTACAGGTTTTACGTCGATTCGATTACTGCAGGAGGCGATTCTTATTCTAACATTGAGATTGAGATCCTTCAGGGGTTATACAGAAGACTTGAGATATTAAAAAACAATATAGATTTACTGCTGAGCGAAACTACAAAGAGCCTTTCGATGTTGTCGCATTACCTCGGTGTAGCCATGTCTCCGGCGTCAGACATGACGACACTGAGCAGAATTAACCTTCTTAAGTACCAGGCTAATAAAGCGGCTGTAGTGCTCTTTACGGATGAAGGACTGATAAAAAACAAAGTCATATCAGTAGACCCGGAGATTTCACAGAAAGACCTGAACAGGATCGCCCATTACCTCAACTCTGAATTTTCCGGCTCTACCTTTGATGAGATTCGCCTCAGATTATTAAGGGAAATGTCGAAGGAAAAGATAAAATGTGATAGCCTTATATCCAAGGCAATGAGCGTATGCAAGGAAGCGCTTTATTTTCCATTCAATGAACTTTTTGTGTCCGGGCTGGCGGAGGTGCTTGAACTGCCGGATTTCGCCGATCTGAAAAGAATCCGGGAACTGTCCAGGGCAATTGAGGACAAGCATGTGATAATCATGCTCTTAGACAAGCTCGCTGACTCTAAAGGCGTGCAGGTTGTTATAGGCTCCGAGAATTCCATGGAGGGGCTGAAAGACCTTAGCCTTATAGTTTCTCCCTGCAGGGAGGGAGACAGGCAGGTAGGCGTTGTCGGCATTATCGGGCCTACGCGGATGAACTATGCCAAGGCAATGTATATTGTCGAAAATACGGCAAAATTTATTACCAGAATGCTCGCAGGAAGATAGAGTAAAAAATACAGGAGTATCATATGAGTCAAGATCAAGCTGTCCCGCCTGAAGAAGAGTTAACCGTAATAGAAGGAGAGACTGAAAATGCGGTTGCCGATGAAGGCGCTCGCCTTACGGAAGAGCTGAAGGAAATGAGCGAAAAATATCTGCGGCTTTATGCCGAATTTGACAATTACAAAAAGAGGGTCAATAAAGACAAGGAAGAGCTGCTCAAATACGGGCAGGAAAGCCTTCTTTATGAACTGTTGACCGTTATCGACAACCTTGAGCTGGCATTGAAGCATGCATCGGATGAAGTTTCTACAGGGCTGATACAAGGTGTTGAAATCACCTATAAGGAATTGATGAAAACGCTTGAGAAATTCGGACTGACTGCAGTTGAGGCGGAAGGGGAGAACTTTGACCCTTCGGTACATCATGCCATGTCGCAGGTTGTGCGTGACGACGTGGAGGAAAATATAGTCGTGGAAGAATACAGAAAAGGTTATAAATTAAAAGACAAAGTGCTGAGGCCGTCGCTGGTCTCCGTGTCGAAAAAACCGCCGGAAGATAACAGAGAGACGGAAGCAATGAAGATAAATAACATTACAGAGGAGGAATCGTAATATGGGTAAAGCAGTCGGTATAGATTTGGGGACTACGAACTCGGTTGTGGCTGTTGTTCAGGGAGGCGAGCCTGTTGTAATCCCGAATCAGGAAGGGGCCAGGACAACCCCGTCTGTTGTTGCCATTACTGAAAAAGGAGAACGGCTTGTCGGGCAAATTGCCAAAAGACAGTCCATTACAAATCCTGAAAATACTATTTTTTCGATAAAA
>JBAZWR010000017.1:0-31724 GCA_041660325.1 Thermodesulfovibrionales bacterium
GCCTCTTCGCGCTTAGCCTCCATCACGATGTCTCTTATCGGATAGCTTACGACATTCATTCTTTCCGTGGGCCTGTAAGGCAACTGCCGTTTTAGGTGGTTCATGTCATCATCCCGTAATTTTAAAGTTTCACTCCCTGCTTGCCGACAGGGAGAAAAATGGCCGACTTAACTTTTAGAGAATTGCTTTTTATCATAAAAAAAGAATACCACTTGAAAAGGAAATTAACAAGAGAAAAGAGGCTAACTCTTCTTTCCCTTTGCTTCGTCCCATAATCGGTCCATTTCTTTAAGGGTCATATCCGACAGTTTTCTGCCCTGTGAGGCCGCGTTCATCTCGATATAACGGAACCGATGGATGAATTTACTGATTGTCCTCCTGTGGGCGTCTTCAGGATTTATACCGATGAACCGTGAAAGATTTACAAGCATGAAAAATATGTCCCCAAGTTCGTCTTCTATCTCATCCCTGTTTTTGTTTCCCAGGGCCTCTTTAAACTCTTTTATTTCCTCGTCAAGCTTTGTTAAAACATCCTCGACCTTTTCCCAGTCAAAACCTGCCCCGGCCGCCCTTTTCTGGAGTCTGTGCGCCCGAAGCAGGGAGGGAAGCGTTTCAGGGACTCCCTCAAGTATGGACTCCCGCAGTTTGCCCTCGAGCTTTTTTTGCACCTCCCACTGCGCAACTACCTCATCGGATGTCCTGCAATGCGCGTTCCCGAAAACATGCGGATGCCTTGAGATCATCTTGTTGCCGATTTTGTCGATAACGCCGGACATATCAAACTCTTTGTTCTCTTCGGCCACCCGGGTTTGAAAGACTATCTGGAAGAGCAGGTCGCCCAGTTCTTCTTTTATTTTTTCAGGGTCATTTTCTTCAATCGCCTCAATAAGCTCATATGCCTCTTCAATGATATACGGCTTAAGAGTTTCCCGGGTCTGTTCCCTGTCCCAGGGGCAGCCTTTTTCGCTTCGGAGTTTTGCCATGATGTCGAGTAATTCCTGAAATTCCATTTTTTACCTCGCCGGTTGTATAACTTGAAAGGCAGACATGATGGAATCGCTTAAAAATTTTTTATCATATCCGTCTTTCAAGTTGAGAATTTATTTTGAAACGGTTAGTTTACTTCCTTCTTTTGAAAAAAAGACCGATTAGAAATATTGCAGTTGCCGTCAGTACTATTCCGCCGCCGGGCGCTATATCGAATTCGTATGAAAGGAAAAGCCCGGCAATGGTTGAGAAGACCGCGACCCCGCAGGAAGCTGCAATCATAAAATAGAGGTTCTTTGCAAAAAGCTGCGCCGTTGCCCCGGGTATAACGAGAAGCGCGGAGATAAGTATAATGCCTATGATTTTCATGGAAACGACAATAGACACGGCAAGCGCAACCAAAAACAGGGTATTGATCGCCCTGACCGGTATGCCGCTTACGCGCGCTATTTCTTCATTGTAGGTTGTAATGAAAATTTCTTTGAG
Source organism: Thermodesulfovibrionales bacterium (assembly GCA_041660325.1). Lineage (GTDB taxonomy): Bacteria > Nitrospirota > Thermodesulfovibrionia > Thermodesulfovibrionales > SM23-35 > DYFC01. The sequence goes on from JBAZWR010000017.1 coordinate 1,474, forward strand.
AAAGAGCAGGATTATTCCTATTACCAGCACCGCAACAAGGACCGAGAGCATGATCTCCCCTTCCGTAATGGCCAGGATATTCCCAAAGAGATAGCCGAAAAGGTCAACCGTATAATTTCCGGAAAGACTGATAAGTACGATGCCGAGCGCCATCGAACTTGAAAAGAATATGCCGATCGAAGCGTCCTCTGAGATCTTCCCTTTTCTGCTTACAAATTCAATGCCGAGGGCAACTGCAACCGAATAGAAGACTGCCGTTACAACCGGATTGAGTCCGGTAAAAAAGCCGATTGCCACACCGCCGAAAGCGGCATGTGAAATCCCGGCCCCTATAAACGACATCTTGCGGAGCACAACAAAAACTGAAATAAGTCCGGCCAGCAGACTTACCGTAATCCCGACAAATAATGCCTTTTGCATGAAGGGAGCGCTGAAAGTCTCAAACATCTTTCATGTCCTCCTCAGCCGCTCACATTTTTCACATACATCCGTATGCATCAGGAGGTCTACATTCTTCCCGTACAGGTCGGTCAAAACCGTTTCATCCAGCGCACCGACAGGGCTGCCCTGATAATGGAATATATTGTTCAAACATGCTATTTCATCAACATAGGCCGTGATGGCGCCGATATCGTGGGAAGCCATGAGTATAGTGATGTTAAATCTTTTCTGAAGGCCTTTCAGGAGATGATAAAAATCTTCCTGGCCTATTACATCAATGCCGGTGTTAGGTTCATCAAGGACTAATATCCCCGGTTCTCCTGCAAGCGCCCTGGCTATGGAGGCCCTTTGCTGCTGTCCTCCGGATAATTCGCCGAAAGGCATGTTACTAAGGGCTTCTATCCCCATCATGGAAAGGTATTCCAGGGCCTTTGCCCTGTCTTTTTCTCCCGGCCATTTGAACATCCCCATTCTCCCGTATCGTCCCATCATGACAACATCTATGACCCTGACAGGGAAATCAGGAGATATTTTTGAGATCTGTGGAAGATATCCGAAAACTCTCCCGGATTTCAGGACCTCTTCAGGCTTTTTCCCCAAAATGAGTATTGAACCGGATGCCGGTTTTATCAGCCCGAGGACCGTTCTCAGCAATGTCGTCTTTCCGCCTCCGTTAGGCCCGACTATGCCGAGGAATTTACCTTCATCCAGAGTAAGCGATATCTTGTTAAGGGCTTCTCTGCCGTTCAGTTTAACGGTAAGATTATTGATTTCGATAGCTTTCATGTGATCGGAGGAATATTGTTATCTCATTGCTCTTTCCATAGCATTGATATTATATCTCATCATCTCTATATACGTCTCCCTGCCTTTCTGTCCGCCGATCGGATCAAGGTATAGCACCTTTGCCCCTGCTTCTTTTGCGATGACCTCTCCGATTTTAGGATTGAACTGGGGTTCGACAAAAACAACATTGCTTCCCGTCCGCTTTATGTCTTTAATAATTTTTGCAATATGTTTCGGGCCGGGCTCTTTGCCGGGCGCCTCCTCTATCACGCCGGATACTCTAAGACCATACCGTTGTGAAAAATAGTTCCACGCCGGATGAAAAGTGACATATTCTTTAATCCTGAAAGTCTTTACCCTGCCGGCGATGTCCCTGTCAAGCAGAGAAAGTTTCTCTTTATATGCGGAGGCATTCTTTCCGTAGACGCCGGCGCCTTGCGGGTCGGCTTCTGAAAGGGCCTTTTCTATCTTTGCAACTATAGAGATTGCAATAACGGGATCAAGCCATATATGCGGATCGGCGCCGGATGGACCGTGCGCCTCATGTTCATCATGATGTTTTATCAATTGAATCCCTGATGATGAATCGACAATAATGAGCTTTTTATTTCCGGAGGACTGTATGATCTTTTCAGCCCAGAATTCGAGACCGGCGCCTATTTTTACAAATACATCTGCCCCGGAGACGTCTTTCACGGCCTTTGGAGTCGGTTCAAATACGTGAGGGCTTGCTCCGGGTGGCAGGAGCAGCTTTACATCGACCCTGTCTCCTCCGACCTGCCTGACAAAGTCGGCAAGAGGGGCGATACTGGCAATAATCTTTATTTGCCGGGCATAGGACGGTGAAACGGTTGTCAATAAACATAAAGATAGTATGACGGCAATTATTCGCATATTTATCATGCATCCTCCTCTGATATTTGATAATGATCCTAAACATTGCAAAACCTTTTTCAATAGACTATTTTACACGACTTCTCTATAGACAGGCAATTTGACCGCTGCTCCGTTCACCGGATTCAGCAGTCCGAAAGCGGGGGGATAAATACATGGTATAATAGATGATTCAAAGCTTCTCCGCGATTCGGGGAAAATAAAGCGGATAAAGGAAACTGTCCGGAAATAGCAGGCCGCCCGTTATTGACAGGTTTGGCCGGATGTGATACTTTGAATAATACATGCGATGTCTGATAAATCGGCAATTATAAAAGAAGCGCAGAAGTATCTTGCCCGTGGACAGATAGAAAAGGCTATCGGTGAATGGGAGAAACTGGTAAAGGAATATCCGGATGGAAACGCCTATAATACCGTTGGAGACCTTTATCTTAAGAAAGGCGACAGGACGGATGCAGTCGAATCCTTTCACAAGGCGGCGAGTTATTTTAAGCAGGAAGGTTTTGCGCTCAAGGCGCTGGCTCTCTATAAAAAGATCCTGAATTTAATTCCGAACGATGCTATCGCCCTTTTTTCCCTCGGCGAATTAAACGAGGGGAAAGGGCTTACCACTGACGCCATAAAATTCTATCTCGCTGCAGCCGACACTCTTTCCAAAGAAGGAAAAAAGGAAAAAATCCTCGAAATCTATGACAGAATACTTGCTCTTTCGCCCTCGAACATACCTCTAAGAAACAAGGTCGCCGAAATATATGCCAGAGACGGGCTCATGTCCGAAGCTGCAAAACAGTATCTTCACGTTGCAGGACTCTATTCCGACAAAGAAGAGATGGAAAAGGCGATTATCTTCTACCGGAAGGTCCTTGATATCCAGCCTGTTAATAAGCAGGCTATTATCGGTACTGCCGTCCTCAATGAGAGGATAGGCAACCTTGCAAAGGCTATAGAACAAATGAAAGAGGCCATAACCCTCTTCCCTGAAGATGCGGAAATTCTGCTCAAGTGTGCGGAACTGCACATTATGGCGGAAAAGTTTGATGAGGCGTTAGGGTATCTCAGACAGGTTGTTGTAATAGAACCGGCCAATATCAGAGCGCGAAGACTCATCGGAGATATATACATAAAGCAAGGGGACAGAGGACAGGCATGGGCGGAGTATCTTCCGTTGCTTGACGAAATGATACTTGAAGAGAAATATGAGGATGCTATTAATCTCCTGGAATCATTTAAGGACATAGATCCTCTGGAAACCGGGAAACGGCTTGTATCTCTCTATAGGCAGATCAACGAACAGGACCGTGTCGTCGGTGAGCTCGTTTCCCTCGGAGATATATTTTCATCTAAGGGGATGAAGAAAGAGGCTTTAAACTGTTACAGGGAAGCTTTTACCCTCTCTCCCGATAATGAACCGCTCAGAACCAAAGTCATTGAATATGAAAAGGATATCGCAAAAAAGTCCATTACAATAGAAGCTGAAAAGCCTGTTGATGAAGCAATCATGGAAGCTGATATATATCTCAGATACGGTCTTTTTGATAATGCAAGAGATATCCTTGAAGCATTTAAAACAAAGGAGCCGGACAATGTGACCCTCCATCTGAAACTGAAATCCCTCTATACGGAAACGGGTAACAAGGAGATGGCTGTAACGGAATGCATTGTCCTGAGCGATTTATACAAAGAAGCGGGAGAGATTGAAAAAAAGGAAGAAATTATTAAAGACGCCTATGCAATAGACCCTGATGATCCGAGACTGGCCGGTCTAATCCCTCCCTCTCACGAAAAGCCTGAAGTCAAACAGCCCGAAGGCCCTTTTATAGAAGATTACAGTGAAGAGATGTCAGAGGCGGCTTTTTATGCAAGGCAGGGGCTGCTTGATGAGGCCAGGGAGATACTTGAACGTCTGCAGAGTCTGTTCCCCGACAATGAAGATATAAGCCAGAGGCTGGGCACGCTCGGTCAGATGCCTGTTAGCGAAGTAAGAGAAGATTGGCCCCCGGAAGCTGCGCCCAAAGAGGCTGCCATGCCTGAAGAAACGCTTGAGGTTGAAGAGTTGACCGAACCCGCTCTCGACAGTGACGTCCTGGATATTTTCAATGAATTCAAGAAAGGTCTTGAGAAGGAGCTCGAAGAAGAGGATTATGAAACCCACTATAATCTCGGGATAGCTTACAAGGAAATGGGACTTATCGATGATGCTATACGGGAATTCCAGGCCTCACGCAACGACCCCAAGAGATTCATACATTCATCAAATATGCTCGGAATATGTTATATTGAAAAAGGTCTTTATCAGCTTGCAGTTGACGTCCTGATTACCGCTATTGATACAATGGAAGACAGGGGAGAATCTTACTGGGCCATGAAATATGATTTAGCCGATGCATACGAGAAAAACGGGAATATGAAAGAAGCCCTTGATACTTATACTAACGTTTACGGCTGGAATTCCAAATTCAGGGCAGTCTCGGAGAAAATAGATCAGTTAAAGACGCGCATGGTGGATACAACCGAGAAGAAAACAAAAGACAGGAAGGACAGGGTTTCCTATTTATAACATATGGACTATTTAGAATTTTTTGGCCTGAAAGAGCACCCGTTTTCCAATGTTGTGGATAATAAATTCTACTATAACAGTCCTCTGCATTCGGATGCGCTTATTAAACTGAAATATGCCGTCGATACCAGAAAAGGTCTGGCCGTCGTCGTCGGTCCTATAGGCGCGGGCAAGACCACTCTGGCAAGGAGATTTCTTGAAGAACTCGATGAAAACGAGTATGAAGCGGCCCTCCTGGTGGTGGTGCACTCCAGCGTAAGTTCGGAATGGCTCTTTAAGAAATTTGCTATCCAGCTCGGCGTCAAGGATGTAAAAGACGATAAGGTCGAGCTCCTTACGCAGATTTACAAGAGACTGTATCAGATAAATGAAGAGGGCAAAAAGGCCGTTGTAATGGTTGATGAAGTCCAGATGCTGAATTCAAAGGAGATAATGGAGGAATTCAGGGGGCTTTTGAATATGGAGTCGTCTGAAGGGAAGATGATCAATTTTCTCTTTTTCGGCTTGTCCGAACTCGAAAATGTCCTTGCCCTTGACGAGCCGCTCAAGCAGCGGGTGGCTTTGAAAATCAGGCTCAGTGAATTTTCAGAAGCGGACACAAAAGACTACATCAGACACAGGCTTGTTGTTGCCGGCTGCACTAAAGAGATTTTTTCGGAGGAGGCTATAAGATTGCTATATCAGTATACCAACGGAACGCCTAGGCTTATCAATACCGTCTGTGACAATGCGCTCCTCGAAGCCTTTCTTCAAAAGAACAATAAAATAGACGGGACAATTATAAAGGGCGTCTCGTCCGATCTCGGATTGACCCTGAAACAATAGTAACCCCGTCAGTTGTATAAAACGAAAGTCAGATAGCTTATAACCCCCTCTTGGGATAAGAGGGGGCAAGGGGGAGTTACTTTAATGAAATAAAAGGGAAATATTAAAGTAACCCCCTCGATCCCCCTTAACCCAAGGGGGAAGCTTTCATGTATTCCAGCTTTTGCCGACAATACTCTGTGTGCTCTGTGGTTGATTACATTTTTGGGGATTAATTTTCCGAAAGGAAGGCCATATCTTTAATCCGCAGGGTTACCGCATATCTGGAAAGTTCGATCCTGATTTTTGAAGGGTACCACGAGCCGCCGATCTTGTCTGGATTTTCGTAAGAGATATTCAACTCCTTGCCGTCTTCCAATGAAATGACCTGCCTGACCGGAAGCATGGTTTTCCCGTCGATCCATATCCGTCTCTGAGAGTTTGTTAGAATGAAATTCCCCTCTTGTTCCCTTTTCTCAAAATCCTTTATGTCCCACCAGAAAAGGCAGTCGCGCAGACCGTAGGTGAGTATCAGGGCCTTGTTTTTGTCAACTGCCGGCGAGCTTTTTACAATCCCGTTTACAGAGGAAAGTTCAAAAGCTAAAAACCCGAAGGAATAAAGACGCATGTTCATGTCGCCGGAACGCGAGATGTTCGCAACGCCCTCCCCCTTGATCTCGGTGTCTTCCTTTTCAAAGGTTATCGAAAATGTAGTGTCAATAGCGAAAATATTTTTGCGCGCGGAAAGGGCGTCCCCGACGTCAACCCCTTCATAGGAAGGCACCTCGACACGCTTTGGCGCGCATGCAGACAATATGATAAGGATACTAACTAAAAACAGCTTCGAGACAATCTTCGACATTTTTCACCCCTGTAATCTTTAGTCCGAAATCGCCTTTTATTTTTTCATAGTTCCCGAAAGGAATAACGGCCTGCCGGAAACCTATTTTTGAAGCTTCCTTAATCCGCGTTTCCGCATGCGCCACGGCCCTTATCTCGCCCGAGAGTCCGACCTCTCCGAATACAAAAAGCCTCGGGTCCACTGGGATATCTTTCAGGGAGGATGCAACGGCTGTAATAACGCCGAGGTCCACGGCAGGCTCGATAATCTTTAGGCCGCCGACTACATTCACAAAGATATCCATGCCTCCCAGATGCATCCCGACTTTTTTCTCAAGGACTGCAACCAGAAGATTGACCCTGTTATAATCAACGCCGATGGTTGTCCTTCTCGGCATCCCGAAGTTTGTCTGTGAAACGAGCGACTGCATCTCGACCATAAGTGTCCGCGTACCCTCAACGGCGGCAACAACTATTGAGCCTGAAACATTCAACGGCCTTTCAAGCAGGAACAGTTCGGACGGGTTTTCGACCTCCAGTAGTCCCGCATCGGACATCTCAAAGATGCCTATCTCATTTGTCGAACCGAAACGGTTCTTTACCGTCCGCAGTAAACGGTATGCGTGACCGCTGTCTCCTTCAAAATACAGCACCGTATCGACGATATGCTCAAGCACCCGCGGACCCGCAATCGCCCCTTCTTTTGTAACATGCCCTACGATAAAAACGGGGATGTCCGATTTTTTTGCAAAGAGCATCAGCTTTGCGGCGCACTCTCTCACCTGGCTTACGGAGCCGGGAGCGGACATGATATCTTCCGCATAAACGGTCTGGATGGAATCAACGACCATAACCTTGGGGTTGAGTTTTGCCGTAGCATGTACGATCGATTCAAGCGAAGTCTCGGCAAGGAGTATGATATCATCGGAGTTGATCGACAACCTTTCCGCACGGATCTTAATCTGTTCGGGAGATTCTTCCCCTGAAGCATAGAGGACGTTCCCGTATTTTTTTGAAATTCCGGATAGCGCCTGTATAAGAAGTGTGGATTTTCCGATACCCGGATCACCGCCGATTAGAATAACCGAGCCTGCTACAACACCGCCTCCAAGCACCCTGTCCAGCTCGCTTATCCCGGTGGAAATCCTGTTCCCGGATTCATGTTTTATTGAACTGAGAGGTTGCGGTTCGGATTTGCCGAGATGGGTAATGAGCGACGTATGGCGGGAGACCGGCTCTTTCTTTTCTTCGGCAAAGCTGTTCCAGGCCCCGCAGTCCGGACACTTACCGATCCACTTTGGGCTCATATATCAGCAGGCCTGACACTGGAAAAAGGTCTTAACTTTCGGCATGGTTTTCAATATAGAGTTAACCCATCAGTTGCATAAAGTGAAAGGGAGATATGATGATAAAACTTTTAAGTTCTCCTCGGCGAATCCGCCTGAGTGCGGACGACTCCTTAATGCACTATTAACACTGTTCGATATGCATCTATCTAAAAAGCACATCAGATTAAAAGTGCCGTCAGGTGAATATGGATCAATTTTTGTCGCATTTAAAAGGTTTATCATCATGTCTCCCTTTCAAATTGAGAACAGCTTTTGCAGCGTTTAGTTAATTATACCTGAAATGTGAGGGATATTTTCATGTTTACTGCCCTAACGCCTGGAGTCCGGATTACTCATCTACGAGGTAATCTTTCAGCTTTTCCTGCAGCGAATCCGGCCATTCGTCTTTAAACAGAAAAGAGTTCATTTCTTCTTTTGTGAGGGATTTTATCACTTCTACCGGCAAGTCTCTTAGAGCCTGAAGTCTTACCGGGTCCACCTTTTTTGCTTCGCGTTTATTTTCCATGTGTGTCTCCTTGTTTTATTTGTAGAATTCTTTTTCTAAAACGATCTCTTTTTTTATTCGGGACAGCAGTTCCTCGAATACCGGGAGTACCAGGGTCCTGAACTTTCCGGCAACCAAAAGATACATGATGTCATCGCCGACTTTCAATAAGCCTTCGTTGATCCATGCCTTTATTGCCACGATGCCTTCTTTGCCTCTGTATTCATTGACCAGGGAATTTAATTTATCCTTATCATAAGTCAGGTCCATGCTTTTTACGCTTTTCCCGTCTTTTGCGGTAGCCCTGACCATGCCGTTATGGACAAGGATCATACCGAGTTCGTTGAAATCCGCATTCTTTTTTATTTCAGCCACCCATTTTTCTATCATGGCGCCATCCCCTTTTTATGACATAGTTAACGTATTTTATTGTAGCAGAAGCCCGGACAAAAATATCGTCTCTTCCGGAAATTGTGCGGCTACTCTACCCACGGAAATGGTCGGAAGAAACACTTTTAAGTTGTCTGATTGGGGTCGAAACCTGTTTTGTCAGGCCTCCTTTTCGAAATGCCCACAGGAAGATCATAGCAGACGATGGACGAGAGTTAGTTGATGGTATGATCAACCGTGCACATCTCGCACCTCTACATCCTGCATCAAGAATGTTTCCTAAATCCGTATTCTATTATCTCTTGCATACTCTCCCCGCTTTTCTTTGGGAAGACAAATATACTGAAATATTGTATATTTCTGATTAGGCAATAGCTTCAGGGAGGTTATAGATGATGGAAGACAAAGATAAAACAAAAAAACAGTTAATAAATGAATTAGTGGAACTACGTCATCGCATTTCTGCGATAGAACAATTAGGAATTAGATATGAGAATGCAAAGAAGGAACGTGATCGATTTTTCAATTTTTCAATCGATATGTTTTCTATTGCAGGTTTTGACGGCTATTTCAAAGAATTAAATCCGTCTTGGGAAAAGACGCTGGGCTGGACAAAAGAAGAACTACAGTCTAAACCATACGTCGATCTTGTTCATCCGGAAGATCGTGAATCAACAATCAATGCTACAAAAGGTCTTGAAGAGGGAAAGACTACTATTGCTTTCGAAAACCGTTATTTATGCAAGGATGGTTCTTATAAATGGATTTCCTGGAACTCCTTCCCATTAATCGAGGAGAAATTAATTTTTGCTGTAGCACGTGATATTTCCGAGCAAAAGGAAGCAGAAGAAGAATTAAAGAGAGTTTACGATGAGTTAGAAATCAAGGTGAATGTACAAACTGCAGAACTGAGAAGACAAACAGAGGATTTACTGAAAGAAAAGGCATTTACTGAAAATGCATTAAATACTCTGAAAGACGTATTCTTTGTTTTCGATTTAAAAGGCCGGTTCCTCAGAGGGAATACGGCAATAAATGAAGTCTCAGACTATAGCGATAAAGAGATATCCTCAATGAAGCCGACTGATTTCTTCATAAAGGAGGACATTGAGCGAATAGAGGAAGCTATCAACAAGATAATTAAGGAGGGCTATGCAAGTATTGAGGTAACAGCCGTTACCAAAGACGGAAAGCATATACCCTTTGAGTTTATCGGTAATCTATTAAAGGATTACAAAGGGATTCCCATAGGTATTTGCGGAGTTGGCAGAGATATCACAGATCGCAAGATACTCGATGAAAAACTAAAACAGTGTATCTCTTACGATATCCTGACGGGATTGCCTAATCGTGTCTTATTTTTGGACTACCTCAAAGCTGCAATGGCGCGTGCGGACAGGCAAGAGGGTTACAAGTTTGCCGTTGTCGTTTTTAACGTCGACCGTTTTAAAAATATAATTGACAGCTTAGGCCATTTTGCCGGCGATAAACTGTTGATAGAAGTGGCAACACGATTGAAAAAACATTTGCGCGCTTATGATACGGTAGCACGGCTTGAATATGAGGCAGTAGCGAGGCTTGGAGGAGATGAGTTTGCAGTTCTGTTGTCGGATATTAAAAATATCCGGACCGTAATAAACGTGATCGAGAGACTTCATGAAGCGATCAAAATTCCCATAAAAATAAACGATGATGTTTTGAATATCACAGTAAGCACAGGGGTAACTGTAAGCAACTCAACGTATGAAAGACCCGAAGACATTTTGCGGGATGCTGATACAGCTATGTTCAAAGCAAAAACGCTCGGCAAGAATCGTTATATGATATTTGATGAAGATATGCATACCCAGGCAGTCTCGTATTTGCAGTTGGAAAACAGTTTGCAGCAGGCAATTGAAAGGAATCAGTTTTTGTTAAATTATCAACCCATAGTTCTGGTTGAGACTGACGAAATTGTTGGATTTGAAGCCCTCTTACGCTGGGAATCTCCGGAAAGAGGCTTAGTCTCACCGAATGAGATTATCCCATTGGCGGAAGAGACGGGTTTAATCATACCCATAGGGAGATGGGTGCTCCACGAGGCATGCAGGCAGATGCACTCATGGCATAGACTCTTTCCCGCGTATTCACATTTGACAGTAAGTGTAAATACCTCCATCAAACAATATACAGTCGATCTCATGAAGACAATAAAACAAATTCTGAACGAAACCGGGTTTAATCCGGCCTGTTTAAAACTGGAAATTACTGAAAGCGTAATCATAAACAACCCCGAACCTGCTGTAAAAATATTTTCGCAGTTAAGGGATATGAATATAAAAATACAAATAGATGATTTTGGCACAGGTTATTCCTCATTAGGATATCTTAACCGATTCTCTTTCGATGCCCTGAAGATTGATAAGTCTTTTGTCAAGTCCATGTGTGGTAATGAGTTGGCTATGGAAATCGTCAAAACTATTATTACAATGGCTCATAACATGAAAATGGATGTGATTGCAGAAGGTGTAGAAACGGTCGAACAACTTGAAGAATTGAGGAAGCTGAAGTGCGATTACTATCAAGGCTATTGGTTTTCAAAACCATTAGCTTGGACAGATGCCGAAGCATTGATAGATAGGATTATTTAGTAAGACTTTATAAAGATAAATATATATCAGATATACTCGGTAAACTTCAAGGCGGCTAAAATACATAAGTTAAAGATTCAGCAATCCCATACCGCTGCCGGGATGGGAAGCTTTTTTAATGGAGTTGTTAATAAATTCCTTTGCTCTTCTGACTGCTTCAAGCGGTGAGCGGTCAAGGGCAAGAAGCGCCGTAACGGCGGCGGAAAAGGCGCAGCCGGTGCCGTGGTATTCACCCCTGATCTTTTCGGATTCCACGGTGTGAAACTCTCCGTCATAATAAAGGTCAAGGGCCATGTTGTCGAGGTGGCCTCCGGTTATGACTACCACATCAGGTCCCATTCCTTTCAAGGCCACGGCAGCTTCTTCCATCTGACCTTTGTTTTCAATCATGATACCGGTCAGTACGGATGCCTCATAGATATTAGGGGTAATGACTTTTGACAAAGGGAATAATTTCTCCCTGACCATATCCAGAGACCCGTCTTCCATAAGGCTCATCCCCGATGACGATACGGATACCGGATCGATCACAAGGTTTTTCAGGGAAAATTCATGTATTATCCCGGCGGTAATCTCAACCGACCACTTGCTGAAAAGCATCCCTGTTTTCAGGGCATCGGGTCTTATATCCGATAAAAGAACGCGCAACTGTTTTTGAAAGGCGTCCCGTTCAACAGGGAAGATAGAATCAACTCCCCGAGTGTTTTGCGCCGTAATTGATGAAACAACAGAAAACCCGTGTACTCCGAAGGATTTAAAGACCTTTAAATCCGCCTGCAACCCGGCCCCGCCGGTCGGATCAGAACCCGCTATGGTCAAAGCTGTTTTCATTTGTTTTTTCTTAAGGCTCTTTCAACAGTCCGGATCGCACAGAACTCGCCGCACATGCTGCAGACGTCCTGCTCTGAAGGCGGCGCTTCCGAGCGCCACTTCCTGACTTTATCAGGATTGAAGCTCAGCTCGATCTGTCCTTTCCAGTCAAGATTTTTTCTGCATAAAGCCATCTTCCTGTCGCGCTCTATAGCGCCCGGAACTCCTTTTGCTATATCGGCGGCGTGCGCCGCTATCTTTGAGGCAATGACGCCTTCCTTTACGTCTTCAATATCAGGCAGTCTGATATGCTCCGCAGGCGTGACATAACAGAGAAAATCAGCTCCTGCGGCACCTGCAATAGCTCCCCCTATGGCTGCGGCGATGTGGTCGTAACCCATGGCAATGTCCGTCACCAAAGGACCAAGGACATAAAAGGGCGCTCCCTTGCAGATTTCCTTCTGCAGTTTAATGTTCAGTTCAACCTGGTTGAGAGGGACATGCCCCGGTCCTTCAATGATCGCCTGAACTCCCGCCTCCAGCGCCCGGTCTCTTAATTCTCCGATTGTGAGCAATTCCTCTATCTGGCTTCTGTCCGTGGCGTCTTCGATGCAGCCGGGGCGGAGACCGTCTCCAAGACTCAGGGTCACATCATTTTTCTTAACTATTTCAAGCAGCCTGTCGTAATATTCAAATAAAGGGTTCTCTCTGTCATTGTAAATCATCCATTCAAGCAGGAATGAACCCCCGCGGCTTACTATATCAAGTATCCTGCCCTCGTCTTTTAGTCTTTCAATCGCTCTTCTATTAACGCCGCAGTGGACGGTGACAAAATCAATCCCCTCTTCCGCATGGTTTTCTATAACTTTAAAAATATCGTCAGGGGTCATCTTTGACATTCTTCCATGAGATTCCGCGGCCCTGACCGCGGCTTCGTAAATAGGCACAGTGCCTACAGCTATTGGAGACTTTGCGGTAAGAATCCTCCTCATGTCCCTTATCGAGCCGCCGGTTGAAAGGTCCATAACGGCGTCGGCGCCGTATTTAACAAGGATGTCGAGCTTCTCTATCTCTCCTTCAAACGAAACCTTGTCTTTCGATGTGCCGATATTGGCGTTGATTTTTGTGCTCAACCCTTTACCGATGCCGAGGGGTTTTATGTCATGCAGGACATTTCTTGTGATGACCGTGACTCCGGCCGCAATATCCGACGCAAGACGCTCGGGGGACATGCCCTCGGCAATGGCCACCTCTTTCATTTCATCGGTGATGATCCCTTTTTTAGCAAGTTCTATTCTTGTCATTTCAGCAACCTCAAAAATTCCTCCGTAGTTTTACTTTTATTTTTTACCGACAGGATTGCGGATATCAGAGCGATACCGTCGGCGCCTGCATCCATCACTTCTTTCACCTTCTCTATCTTTATGCCGCCGACCGCGAAAACCGGTAAGGACGACAGGGATTTAACTTTCTTAAGAGTATCGACGCCGATAGGAGACCCGTACTTCAGTTTTGACGGAGTTTTATATATAGGGCCAAGTGTTATAAAGTCCGCTCCTTCCTTTTCCGCTTGCACGGCCTCGTCAGGACTGTGTGTTGAAAACCCTATGAGAAGGCTGCTGCCGCAAATCTTTTTGACTGCATGGACCGGGATACTGTTCCGCCCAAGGTGGACCCCGTCAGCCTTTACTGCTATCGCTACATCAACCCTGTCGTTGACAAAAAATTTGGCGCCGTATTCATTTGTCAGTTCTCTCATCCAGTAGGCCATATCAAGCAATTCCCTTATGGGCATATCTTTTTCCCGCAATTGAATCGCCTTAACTCCGGCCTCAAGAACGGTCTCTATCTCAAGATACATCGAACAGCGGGCCTTGAATAATTTCCTGTCGGTTATCAGATATAACTTGAAATCAGGAGTCATTGTAATAGTTGACAACATCGCAAAAAGTCCTTTTCATGGCTGTCATTTCCGAAGTCCTTAATCGGGAATCCATTCTTTTCAAGAAGTTGCATGCACCTGGATTCTCGCCTCGGCGAATCGCTGAGGTGACCCGCCTTCGCCAACAGTAGGTGCATTAAGCACGGGAATGACGACTTTTTACGAGTTCATCAATAGTTAATAAATATTTTTACAGCATTCCGTCAAAAGGACTGCTTGCGGTAGCATAGAGCTTGCGCGGGATCCTTCCGGCCTTACAGGCAAGCCTGCCTGCAATTACCGCATGTTTCATGGCTTCAGCCATTGCAATCGGGTCTTTGGCGCCTGCAATGCCGGTGTTGATCAAAACCGCGTCGCATCCCAGTTCCATCGCAATCGTTGCATCGGATGCAGTGCCTACGCCTGCATCAACGATAACAGGGAGCTTAACCGTCTCAAGAATTATCTTTATATTGTAGGGATTCCTGATCCCGAGGCCCGAACCGATAGGAGCGCCCAAAGGCATAACTGCGGCAGCCCCTGCATCTTCAAGCCTCTTTGCCATGATCGGGTCGTCGTTTGAATAAGGCAGGACGATGAACCCCTCCTTTGCCAGAATTTCCGTAGCCTTCAAAAGCCCTATCGTATCGGGGAAAAGGGTTTTTTCATCTCCGATTACTTCAAGTTTGATAAGGTCGGAGATACCGGCTTCCCTGGCAAGACGGGAATAGCGCAGCGCATCTTCGACATTGTAGCATCCTGCGGTATTCGGGAGGATTTTGTATTTTTTAGGATCGATGTAATCGAGCAGGTTCTCTGATTTCCTGTCGATAATGTTGACCCTTCTTACGGCAACGGTCACGACGTCCGCCCCTGAAGCTTCAATCGCCTTTTTTGTCTCGTCGAAATCCTTGTATTTCCCGGTGCCTACCCAGAGCCGGGATTTAAATTCAATGCCTTTGATTATTAGTTTGTCATTCATTTATTGTTACTCCCGCGTTGATAATTTTGGATTGTTTATTTGATTACCCGCCGCCGACAAAATTCACGATCTCAACATTGTCTCCATCCTTAAGTTTGAAGGCCATGTAATCCGCTTTCTTTACGATGGTCAGGTTCACTTCAACAGCAACCCTGACGGACTCTATACCGAGTTCGTCAAGAAGGTCCCGAATTGTCTCCGCCTTTGAGGTATCGAATATTTCGCCGTTAAGTGTAAGTTTCATAAAAAACAAAAAACCGTATCCCTGTAATTCCACCCTGATTTGCAGAGGCGAAAAGGATACGGTCAACCATCCCATTCCCTACGCCGGTATTATCCGTATCAGGTTTGAGGGGTCACTCCCGATTTAAAACGGAAGACTCTCAGGCTTTTCAGCCTCCCCCAGGGTCACTTTCAGTATAGATTAGGCTCTATGGCCATGTCAACAACAGTAGATTAAAGGGTGTTTATCTTGTGAGCAAGGCAGCCGGCGCCGAAGCCGTTGTCGATGTTCATTACAGCGATGCCCGGCACACAGGAGTTGAGCATTGCGAACAAAGGGGTCAAACCGCCGAGGTTTGTCCCGTAGCCGATGGATGTCGGGACCGCAATAATCGGTTTATCCGTGAGACCGCCGACAACAGAGGGGAGGGCGCCTTCCATACCGGCAACAACAATAATTACTCTTGCCGAATAAATGGATTGCTTTGCATCTATAAGCCTGTGTATGCCTGCTACGCCGACGTCATAGACAGTCTCAACCCTGCTGCCGAGAAAGGACGCCGTTACCTCTGCTTCCTCTGCAACGGGAATATCCGATGTGCCGGCGGAAAGGATAAGAATTCGGCCTTTTTTCTTCTTCCCGCCATTTACGGATATAGTCCGTGACCTGGCATAAAAAACCGCAGACTTGATGCCGAGTCCGTCGAATATCTCCTGCGAAGCCTTTGTAATAAGGAAGCTTTTGGTTTTTTTGTATAGAGAATGGGCTATGGCAACGACGTCCTCTATTTGTTTGCCTTCTGCAAGAATGACTTCAGGTATCCCCTGCCGCAAATGCCGGTGGTGGTCAACCTTAACAAAAGAAAGGTCTTCATAAGGGAGATGTTTTAATTCATTTAGGGCTTTGGAAATACTTAACTTTCCGGAATGAACGGATTCCAGAATACTCTCTATTTTTTTGCCGTCCATTATCCGTAAAATTCGGACTTCAATGACCGTTCCATCAAGTCCTTTACGGCAAGCGACGGGTCTTTGTCTTCATAGAGTATTTTATAAACCTGTTCGATAATAGGCATCTCAATTGAATATTTTTGTGACAGCGCATAAGCGGATTCGGCAGTCGCTACGCCTTCGGCAACGCTTTTTGTAAGGCCCAGTATTTCTTTAAGTTTTAGTCCCTGTCCGAGTTTCATCCCTACAGTATAATTCCTTGATAAAGGACTCGTACAGGTAAGCACAAGATCGCCTATCCCGCTCAGCCCTGAAAAAGTCCGCTCCCTTGCCCCTATTGCAACGGCAAGCCTTGTCATTTCAATGAGACCTCGCGTTATGAGAGACGCCCTTGCGTTATTGCCGAGGCCGAGGCTTTCCGCAATACCTGCGGCAATCGCCATCACGTTTTTCAACGCCCCTCCCATCTCCGCGCCTATTATGTCGTCATGTGTATAGACCCTGAAATACTGGGTATTGAATATCTCCTGCAGTACGATGCCCGTATTAATGTCCCCGGTTGCAAGGGTAACTGCCGTAGGCAATTTTTTTATTACCTCTTTGGCAAAGCTTGGACCCGAAAGTACCGTTACCGGATGCTTCGTCATTTCCTTCAGTATGGAAGAAACCGTCAGAAGGGTCCCCCTTTCTATCCCTTTCGATACGCTGATGATGACCGCCTCATTATTGAGACAGGCTGCGGCTTCTTTAAAAACAAGCCTTGTATATTGTGCGGGAACGGCGTTTACGACATAACGCGCTTTTTTAAGCGCTTCTTCGATATTGTTTGTGACCTTCAGATTGTCCGGGATAGTAACATCGGGCAAATAGATGCTGTTAATCCGGGTTTGGTTGATCTCGTCAACGAGGTCTTTTTCAAAGGCCCAGAGGGTAACATCATAGCCTTTGTCCGACAAAAGACATGCCAAAGTTGTTCCCCAGCTTCCTGCTCCAATAACGGTAATATAACTCATCATTTAACCTCTATTTCAGTTTTTTTGATATTTTTGCCCATGTATCCTTCAGTGTGACAGTCCGGTTGAAAACAAGCTTGCCCGATGACGAATCAGGGTCCGTGCAGAAGTAACCCTGCCTCTCGAACTGACAGACGGTCCCTGCCGTCGCCCCAAGAAGACCCGGCTCAACCCTGCACGCTTTCAGAATTACGAGCGACTCCGGATTTATATAATCTTTAAAGGTCTTTCCTTCTTCAGTTTCGTTGGGATTCTCTTTGGTAAAAAACGAATCGTATAAGCGCACTTCAGCTTCAAGCGCATGGGCTGCGGAAACCCAGTGCAGAGTTGCCTTTACCTTTCGCCCGTCGGGCGCATTTCCGCCGCGTGTCTGTGGGTCATAGGTGCAGCGCAATTCAGTGACCTGTCCGGTTTTGTCATCTTTTACAACGCCTGTACATTTTATGAAATAAGCATAGCGCAGGCGCACCTCACGCCCCGGCGCAAGGCGGTAGAACTGTTTCGGCGGATCTTCGCGGAAGTCATCCTGCTCTATATACAGGACACGGGAAAAAGGAACGTTCCGGGTCCCCATGCCGGGATCTTCAGGATTGTTTACCGCTTCAAGTTCCTCCGCAAGCCCTTCGGGATAGTTCTCGATCACTACCTTGAGAGGATTTAATACTGCCATAAAGCGTGGGGCGCGTTTATTCAAATCCTCACGTATGCAGTATTCAAGCAGAGCCATGTCGACCGTGCCGTCCCTTTTCGCGACCCCTATCCTGTCGCAGAAATTTCGTATGGCTTCAGGCGTATATCCCCGTCTTCTCAACCCCGATATCGTGGGCATACGGGGGTCATCCCATCCGCTGACATGGCCTTCCGCAACTAATTGAATAAGTTTCCGTTTGCTCAATATAGTGTGGCCGAGGTTGAGGCGGGCGAATTCTATCTGCTTAGGATGATGGACGCCTAATTCGTCAAGAAACCAGTCGTATAACGGACGATGGTCTTCAAACTCAAGAGTACAGATGGAATGGGTTATCTTCTCGATGGAGTCGGAAAGTCCGTGGGCAAAATCATACATCGGGTAGATGCGCCACTTGTCTCCCGTCCTGTGATGTTCGGCATGCAGGATTCGGTATATAACCGGATCGCGCATATTTATGTTGCCTGACGCCATATCTATCTTTGCTCGTAATGTGCGGGAGCCGTCAGGGAATTCGCCTTTCCTCATCCGTTCAAAAAAATCGAGATTCTCTTCCATGGAACGATTTCGGTACGGACTTTCTTTTCCGGGTTCGGTCAGGGTGCCTCTGTGTTCTCTTGTTTCCTGCGGGCTCAGATCACATACATATGCCTTGCCCTTTTTAATCAGCCCTACGGCATATTGATACAACTGCTCAAAATAATCAGACGCATAATACTCCCTGTCGTCCCAGTCGAATCCGAGCCATTTTACATCCTCTTTGATGGACTCCACATATTCAACCTCTTCCCTGGTAGGATTAGTGTCATCGAAACGGAGGTTGCAGAGTCCGCCAAACTCCCCGGCAATGCCGAAATTCAGGCATATGGATTTTGCATGGCCGATATGGAGATATCCGTTCGGCTCGGGAGGAAAGCGGGTATGAACTTTCGCTTCATATGCACCGGCCTTAACGTCCTCCGAGACAATAGTGCGGATGAAATCAGTCGGCTGGGATGATTCCGGATCGTTCATTGCCGGTCTGTCTTTCAATTCTTTCATGGTTTATTTTCTATTGTTTTGATCGCTTTGTCCAGTCTTTTCAGAGTTTTTTCCTTACCTGCTATCTCAAGCACTTCGAATATCCCCGGGCTTTCGGTTTTCCCTGTCATGGCAACCCGGACAGGTTGGGCGATGACGCCGAGTTTTACGGCGTGCTTTTCGGCAAGGGCTTTAAAAATATCTTCGAGCGCGGAGGGACTGAAGTCCTCGAGTCTCTCAAGGGCTTCTTTCAACTCGATCAGATAAGGCCGGCTTTTTTCATTTAAGAATTTTTCTTTTGCCTTTTGAACATATTCAACATCCTCTGCAATATAATAACCGAGCGACTCCGCCAGTTCTATAAGGGTTTTGGACCGTTCCTGTAGTGTGGTGATTGCCTTCGCAAGCCAGGTCTTATTAAGAGTTTGACCTTTTTTGATAATACCTGCATTGATAAGGAACGGCAAGACAAGATCGGCAAGTTTTACAGGGTCTGAATGGATTATATACTGACTGTTAAGCCACAGCAGTTTCTCGGGGTTGAACACGGCAGAGGATGTCCCGACGTTCCCGAAAGAAAAGTGTTGTATCAATTCATCCCTTGTAAACACTTCCTGATCTCCGTATGACCAGCCGAGTCTGACCAGATAATTCACAAGGGCATCGGGAAGGTATCCCATTTCTTTATAGGTAATGACAGACGTGGCGCCGTGCCTTTTGCTAAGTCTTGCCTTGTCGGGACCCAATATCATGGATAAATGGGCAAACAGGGGGACCTGATAGCCGAAGGCATTATAGATATGTATCTGTTTAGGCGTATTGTTCAGGTGGTCGTCGCCTCTGATAACATGGGTGATTTTCATGTCAACGTCATCGACGACAACCGTGAAGTTATAAGTAGGCGTCCCGTCCGACCGCACTATAATAAGGTCGTCCAGTTGGGCGTTATCGAAAACCACTTCGCCCTTGATCAGATCATGAACGACGATATTTCCCTCCCGCGGCATTTTGAAACGGACCGCGGGTTTTTTGTCTGACGGGGGCTCATGCAAATGCCTGCAGCGGCCGTCGTATTTCGGGGATTCCCCCTTCGCCATCGCCTCTTTCCTGTGCTCCTCAAGTTCTTCAGGAGAACAGTAACAATAATATGCCTTACCCTCTGCAACAAGGTTTTCCGCATATCTTCTGTAGACATCGAACCGGTCCGTCTGTCTGTAGGGACCCTCATCCCAGGCGAGGTCGAGCCATTTCATGCCTTCCATGATAGATTCAATATATTCATCGGTTGAACGGGTCCTGTCGGTGTCCTCGATTCTGAGGATAAAGACGCCGTTATTATGTTTCGCAAAAAGCAGGTTGAAGAGGGCGGTCCTCGCGCCTCCTATATGAAGATGCCCGGTCGGGCTTGGGGCAAAACGCACTCTAATCTTTTCCGTCAAATTAAACCTCCGTAATTTAATCTTTTAACTTTTTTATCTCTATTTTCAAAACTTTTGTCGTGCCTTCATGCACTTTGAACCTCTCATCACCTCTGTGTCCGGCAACCCATATTATATCCTCTCCCGATGTGATAATGGGAATTCTGTTGCGCTCGTCCCTTGGGACTTTCAGATCAACAAAGAAGTCCTGGATTTTCTTCCTGCCGCCGAACCCTGAGGGGTGGAAAAAGTCGCCGTCTTTCCTCGGTCTTGCAAATAACGGGAAAGTCAGGCAGTCGGCGTCGAATAAGCCGAAAGAAACCCATAATCCCAATTTACTTTGGCCGTCCGTCTCCTCTATGCTTATCAAAGAAGCTTTTAATACCATCCCTGCTTCTTTCAGAATGGTTTCTCCCGGGACCTCGACTTGACAGGTCTCCAATGTAACGGGAGCTTCGGCGGTAAGAACGAGAGTAGAATAGTCCTTGATTACCCGGACCCCTTTAGGAAGATATATCCTGTCGCCGGGATCTCCTTCCCTGAGCAGGCCGATAATATCCTCTATATGAATAAAACTTATCCCGCGCAGACCCTTTGTCTCGTCAATGGCCCTCCGTAAAACCCTCCTCATGATAACTTTATCCATACTGCCGAAGGGGGAAAGGAACAGCTCGATACGGGTGTCGGTCTTCCTGCTGATAAGCTTCATCAATGTCCTGGTAACTATAAGCTCGAAATACCTCTCATCATCCCTGAAAAGGGCCGCCGTCTTCGACAGTGTCCCGATGAGATCCGGATTGAATTCCTTCAGATGCGGAATGAGTGAGAGACGGATCTTGTTCCGAACATAATCCTTTTTGAGATTTGATGAATCAATGACGAAGTCAATGCGGTTTTTATCGAGAAAGGCTTCGATCTCTTTTCGTTCAACCTCTATCAGCGGTCTTATGATATTTTTTCTCACCGGGGGAATGCCCGAGAGGCCGGTTGCGCCTGAACCTCTGAAGAGCCTCATCAGGAGTGTTTCCGCCTGATCGTCTGCCGTGTGCGCCAGGGCAATGCTATTGGCCTGTAACTCATAAACCGCAATGTCATAGCTCCGGTATCTCATATGTCTTGCGGCCTCCTGAAGGTTCAGTTTTTCCGCCAGGGCATATGTCTTGACGTCAATGGCTTTCGACAGAAAAGTCACGTTGAGGCTGTCACAGAGTTTTTTGCAGAAAGCGATTTCAGCCGGTGTTTCATCGGGTCTCAGGCCGTGGTCAATATAGATCGCATTAAGTTCGAGCCTTAATTTGTCCTTTAGAATATGAAGGACATGGAGAAGGCATACCGAATCCGGACCTCCGGAGAGACCGATCAGGACTTTTTCTCCGCCTGAAAGCATGGAATATTTTTTTATTGCGGCTGCGGCTTTATCCGCCGGTTCGGGAAATTGCATCTTTAGCTCCATGTATCTTTTTGCAGATGTTTCAGGTAGTCTCCCCACTCGATGGGAAGTAGATATTTCTTTTTATTGTTACATTCCTTGCAGGCCGGCACAATATTCCCCTTTGATGATTTGCCGCCCCGTATCAACGGGACTACGTGCTCCATCGTAAGCTCCTTGGGGTGAAATTTTTTGCCGCAGAAATAACAGACCCCTTCCGAACATTTCCTTTTCCACCACTGGGATTTTCTGAGGGTCTGCGCCTTTGCTTTTTCTTTTCTTATCTCTTCATCGGAGACGTCGGAAATAAAGGGCTCCATAAGATAAATTGATTTATGGTCTTAAAATAATTTCCCCAAATTACCTAATCCGGGCAATTGCAATCCCCCCGTGAGTTTCGACATCTCACCGTTGACCATTTCCTGGGCGCGTCTCAAGGCTTCGTTGACTGCCGCCATGATGAGGTCCTGCAGCATTTCAACATCGTCCGGATTTACCACATCCTTTTCTATTTTTATGGAGATGACCTCCATGGCGCCGCTTGCGACCACTGTTACCATGCCGCCGCCTGCAGTCGCCTCGACTGTTTTGCTTTTCGCCTCTTCCTGCATCTTTGCCATTTGCGCCTGTAGTTTCTGGGCCTCGCGCATCATATCGCCGAGCATCTTTTTAGACATATCATCCTCCCGTTGTTTTCAAAATTTATCTATAGAGAAATTATAAATTACAAATGAGTCTAAAGAGTTTAGAAGTAAAGCCACATTTAAACACCCTCCCCTTTATCCCCTCCCCTCAAGGGAGGGGTGATTCTTAAGTTCCCTCTCCCTTGAGGGGAGAGGGCAAGGGTGAGGGTGTGCGGCTTTACCTATGAACTCTTTAGTAATCTAAACGTTGCAAAACAGGCCCTTAATTTAATATGAATCAATTTTTGTCGCGTTCTATCCCGAAAGCTTTCGGGATTTATCATATCTGACTTTCATTTTATGCATAAAAGAAATCCTATTCCTTGACCGGCGTCACATCCACAATCCTGCCGTCAAAAAGCTCCAGTACCTCCTTGATCGCAGGGTCCGCCATCACCTCCGCCTTGAGGTCTTTTTTCCGTACGGTTTTTTTCTTTGCAGTCTCAACCTCTAAACGTATTTTGGTCCCCAGCTCTTCAGTAAGTATGCGTTCAATAATTTCCGAATTCTTTTTTATCGAATCCGAAAACAGGGAATATCCTCCATGCAATGTTAAAATCAGCTTGTCACCGGAAAGTTTGAAGTCCGCCTTGGAAAGTTTTGAGGCCAACGGCGGCTCCATTTTTTTCACAGCCCTGTCCCATATCTCAACCGTTAATATCTTCTCTTCAGAAGAGGAATCAGCGATTTGCGGCATGTCCGTTTCCAGGGTAAGCTCTTCTTCAGGCTCTTCATTCGGAGAAACATCATGCGCTTCCGACTGAAGGTCGCTGCCTGTTTCCGGTAAATGCTTCCGTTCCGGCAAGGTTATCTTATCCGGACCTTGTGTTATATATGTTTCAATATTCTCAATAATCTCTTTTAAGGGCTTCATATCTTTTAGAAAGCTTGCTTTCAGGAGAGAGATTTCAAAGGCAAGCCGGGGCGAGGAAGAATTTTTTATGTCGATTTCCGCCGAGAGAAGCTCTGAAAGGATGAGTGTAAGCTGTTCTTCGGAGGTTTCCTTCAGGATATTTTTTATGAAATCTATTTCTTCCGTTCCTATATCAAGGATTTTCCCGGGGTCTTTTACAATGGATGAAACAAGCAAATTTCTGAAAAACTGGATGAGTTCTCTGACAAAAGCCCGTATATCGGCGCCTTTCTCCGCAAGTTCCGACGTGATCGTAATCATGTCCTCTCTCTTGCCTTCAATCAGGGCAACCGAGAGCTGCGAAAGAAGCCCGAAATCCGTTATGCCGAGAAGGTCGCTTACTTCACTTTCATTGATATCCGAAGAAAAGGATGATATCTGGTCCAGTATGGTAAGCGAATCCCTCAGGCTTCCATCCGCCGCCCTGGCAACCATCTCAAGCGCAGGATCGGTAATGCTGATGCCTTCGGTGTTTGCTATATTTTTTAACCTTTCTTTTATCTTGTATCCGGGTATCCTTCTGAACGGCAGGTGCTGGCAGCGCGAAAGCACGGTTGCAGGGATTTTCCCTGGAGCGGTAGTAGCAAGGACAAACACAACATGCGGAGGAGGCTCTTCAAGGGTTTTCAGCAGGGCATTGAAGGCGGCGTCCGAGAGCATATGGGTCTCGTCAATGATGTAGACCTTATACCTTCCGCCTGAAGGGACGTATTTCACCCTTTCCCTGAGGTCCCGGATATCATTTACGCTGTTGTTTGATGCGCCGTCTATTTCCATAACATCCATGGAAGAGCCGTCAGTTATCGAAGTGCAGAAAGAACATGCGCCGCACGGGGCGGAAGTCGGTCCGTTTTTGCAGTTTAAAGCCTTGGCTAATATCCGTGCCGTCGATGTTTTACCGACTCCTCTCGGTCCTGAAAACAAATAAGCATGGGCTATCTTACCCTGATCAAGAGAGTTCGTCAGCACCCGTATTATGGATTCCTGGCCGATAAGGTCGTCAAACCCCCGGGGTCTCCATTTTCTTGCAAGGACTAAATAGCTCATAATTTTCTAAAATACATTATGTAATAAACTCGCCGGTTGCAAAACTTATTACAAACGGCAGGGCTGATGCGATGAAAAGGTCTTGTAGTTCTCCTCGGCGAATCCGCCTGAGTGCGGACGACACCTTAATGTACTTTAATTCTACGCTCCGGCCTTTTTCTGAAAGACGCTGCAGGTTGAATCTGCATTTATGTATTGAGATTATAGCCCTTTGTCGCATTAGAAGACTTTTCATTGCATCTGCCCTGCTGTTTATGCAACGTTTAGGTAATGGTTGTTAAAGGTAAATTTTACATTGTACATTATACATTGTATTTGTCCCTGTCTTCCTCCAGCCTGGAAACGGCTGCCTCCGGCACCCAGGAAAAATGCTTACCGCTGCTTCCTTCCGGACCTGACGGGATTCACATCCGCCTGCTGCGAAGGGCCGTCCCCAGGCTGCAGAAAGACAGGATGGCGGAGAGAGCGGGATTTGAACCCACTAAGCACCGCGTCTGTATTGGCTTTGTCAGACACTTGGTGACGGTCTTGATGTCAACTACACTGTCATTTTGCATCTGCCTGAAAGCGTTAACGACCCTTATTTTAGCATATATCTCAGTTGATTTTTTCCCCGGCCGGGGTAGGGGCCTAAACTTTATGCTCTATGCCTTCAGTTTTTTCAGTCTCTTTGCCACTATCTTGCAGATTTTCTCTTTATCTCTTTTCCCGATTCCGATAATCTCTATTACTTCAATATTTTCTCCTATAAGCCGGTAGACAATGCGATATTTCTTCTTAGCAAAATACAGTTTGTAAAAGCCGGCAAGGTCTATGCCGAATTTATTGCCGAGTGGTTTGCCGAGATAAGGGTTTTCAGTAAGAGAGTCTACTTTATTTGCAGCCTGTTTTTTAAGTGGTCCTGCAAGCCTGTCAAAATCTTTTAATGCATCCGGCAGGAATTCTATTTTATAGGCCATGTTTCTTTTTTATTTTATCCCATGAAATATTTTTAGACCGGTCATATCCCTTAAGCCTTTTTTCAACAGTCTCGGCTATCTCAAAATGTTCAAGGATATCCTCAGCCTGCTTCAATAATTCATATTCCCCGGTGGAAAGAATAACCGCCGCCATTTCATTGTTTCTGAGTATGAACAAGGGTTCTCCGGTCTCATGTACTTCCCTGAGTCTCTGTGTAAGGTGCCTTTGAAGCTTTGTTACAGGTATCATCTTTTCAGTATTAACCAACATAGTATTACCTCCATATGATTAATATTATATGTAAAATTATATGTATGTCAATATTTTTCTTCTCATCTTAAAGGGTTACAACATAGGAACAGAGAACAACGTCTTATAATAGATTTGAGGTGGTGGTATAAATATCTCAAAGGCTTTATATGGTCTTGGCGGGGACTAATCCGATCCGGCTCCGCCAGAAACAGGTGAGTCCCCGCATGCAGGCAATCAATGACAGTTTGCGTGGATATCTCAGAACAATAAAAAACCGATATTCCATGCAAACTCCATAGGAAAATCGGCGTCAAAACTTATGTTATGTTAATTGCTTAAATGAGACTTAAAATTGGTGTGTGATTTTATTATTTTCTTGGAAGGGCCAAACTGCAGTTCTTTTCTTGTAGGCGGGAAGTTTATCTCTTTTTCTTAGACTGCTCTTCAGAGCCGGATCTTTATCTTTAAAAGTGTTCCTCTAAACCTTACTTTTTACGACTGGTGACCAATCATTTCCTTTTTAATTATTCCTGTCACACCCTCTAATTGCTTATCAGGGAATCTTTTTCAGATTTTCGGTTGAACTATGTACCTTTAAGGTTCAGCTTTTAGATGCGTTGTTCAGGAAGATATAGAGATGGTTCCGTTCACCTGCTTTCTCATGGTGGTGTCTCCTTTCTTTTGTTGATTTCGAGTTCAACTTTAGAAAGATACACCGCCTCTTTATCTATTTACACACTTTTTGATTGTACCCCCGTCTTTCTAATACCGTATCCTTAAGTTTGTTCTCTTTTCTTATCGGGTTAATACCTACGGTTACCCAACCATCAAAACGTAGAAATTTCTTTATTTTGTTTGAAGAAATAAGCGTATCTAACTGAGAAGACTCTACCACATCAATTTCATTCGTTTGATATATAACCTTTATAAGCATACTGTTACCTCTTATTGACTCTTATCTTACCCATTCATATCAGAAAAGCAACCCTACCTGCGTAGGGGGAAACAAAAAATCCCTCTGTGGAGGTGCAGAGGGATTTAGAGAAAATTTGAGTAAGAAAATATATCCTTTACTCATCTTTTAGCAAAATAGGGGATCAAAAATCCGTGATTCATATCACAACGGGGGATTATAAATGAATTGGTGGGGACTCCACTACGAACGCCCATTTATCGAAAGGCGGAATAGTTAATGATTTTCACAAGAGATATACAGATCTGAACGCAGTTCCAGAGCTACAGATTACAGGAAGTTATCTTGTAGAGCGAAGCCGATATAAAACCGGCGGCAGGAGAAACAGAACAGTTGGTGTATTCTCATCTTCGAGCAACGAGAAGCGGCATAATGGCAAACACGCATAGCATCACGTAGTAGACTGTTCCTGACACAGGGTCTCGGCTTGCAAGGTACTCGCTGATCGATAGGCCCCGAAGCGACAGCACAAGCGTAAATTCCGCTACCAACAGAAGGCCAAGCGCGACGCAACCCATACCAAGTCGGATAGATAGTGTGTAGGGCAGAGCGAGACGCCGTACTATCCACCGCGCTGCAACAATCATGACAATAAACATGATAGGCGCCTCCATCAGTTCAGCTATTCTATTGCCAAAACGCGGAACGATCCACATTATGCGAACGGGGCCAAGCACAAAGCCCGCTCCAAATACGACTACGAAATACAGCACGCCGGCTTTCATGATCCGCATAATGTCTCTTCGCCCTCCGGTAGGCCGGATCTCCTTCTTGCAGAAGGAGATCCAGTTAAACTATACACTTTTTGAGATACGCAGTAAACTGTTTCATTCAGAATGTAGCGATGAAATCTCCGTAATAAGTCAGTAATTTTCAGATAATCGGCAAAATTGGAATTTCTGCCAAGGTAATTACAAGAAAAACCTATCCCTTGCAAATTCTTTTAATTTACTAAAATGCTCTTTGTCTAAAACCCCGAGGTGTTTTAAATCAAAGACAATTAAGAAAGGTGAATAACTTCCGGTATAATTTTTTTAGACTAAATCCCTTACATTTTCTTGTGATGAGACAATATGATTTTAATTCTTGAAACACCTCAATCACAGGCTTAGAGACACCGTATGAATCAAAAAAAGAAAATGCAACCCAATCCTCATGACAGTAATACTCAGGACTCCAATAAAAAGCACCCGCTATCATGGGGTGCTGAATGCAGTAATTCAGAAAATCATATAGCCACTCCCTTTGCCCAAGTGTTGTCAGGGGGTAATTTCGAACGGGATGGTTCCAGTGCTGAAAAGCACCGTTGAATACTTTTTCACTGGGATATCCATATTCGCAGAATATCAATGGTTTCTTAATTGCTTTTGTTAAAGAGCTAACATACACATTCAGGTCTGTGAATGTGTTAGGTATGTTAAAGTGGTGCATAGGAATATTTGAACTTGGGTAATAAGAAGCTCCGAGATAATCAAAATTTACTCCAGCTTTTTTCATGAACCGAAAGAACCCTATCCCAAACTTCTTATTAAACCAGTGAGCAATATGAATAATGAATTGTGCCTTCGAATCAGCTTGCTTTATACCTTTGATTGCACCCTTGATAAGTTCTGCTTCATATGGCCAGATAGTTTTGCTCATCCATTTTACGTTCTCTCGTCTTATGTCGTCTGTATGAACACCACACATTCCGTAGTCTATTTCATTACCTATCTGGTATAAAGAGGTTCTTACTCCTGATTGTTTAAGAGATGTGACAGTGTAAAAACAATACTTGCGAATTGCTTCTGCTCTTTCTTTTATAGAAAGCTTCTTCCATTCTTTCGGAACCGGTTGTTCTATAGCGGTGGCCCAACAATCCGAAAGAAAAAAATTAATATATGGAGTAATGCCCTCTTGTTGGGCTCTAAGGGCAGTTCTTACAGCATAGGTGAACCCATTTGTACCTTTCTTAGTGAAAATCCGGATACGTATCCATTTCACTCCACGTTCCGCAAATGCTTTTAAAGGGTCGACTTTAATCCCATTTATTGACCAAGTTTTTCCTTCGTCGAGCATCTCGGCGTAATAATTGCAATCTACTCCAAGATAAAACACTGATTTACACCTGGCATTGGTACACTTTAGATATAATGAAAAACGCCCACATACAGTTTTACCAAAACGATACGATATCGACTTGAAATCATCATAATTGTATCAAATGCCAAGATTGTTTGATACGGGAAAAAATGCGAGAGTCTTAGAATTGCCTTTTGGTGACGGTTTGGTGACGGTATTTAATGGTCTTTTGTAGTGCTAACATATTTATAATAAAGAAAATAGATGGCGGAGAGAGTGGGATTTGAACCCACGGTACGGGATTAGCGCACACACGATTTCCAGTCGTGCTCCTTCGGCCGCTCGGACATCTCTCCAATTTATGTCGAATATTAAGATTAAATGGAAAGCGGCTATAAAATCAAGGTTATACCGGGAGCTTTTTCTTCAGTAACTCGTTCACCATCTGCGGGTTAGCTTTGCCTTTGGTTTTTTTCATAACCTGGCCGACAAGGAATCCTATCAGCTTTTCCTCGCCTGCATTGTAACGTTCCACTTCCTGCGGGTTGCCGGCAATGATATCATCGACAGCCTTTTCTATTGCGCCGCTGTCGGTTATCTGAACAAGGCCCTTTTCCCTTACAACGACTTCGGCGTCCTTGCCGGTCCTGTATATTTCTTCAAAGACCGTCTTGGCGATCTTGCCGCTGATGGTCCCGTTGTCGATCAGTTTCAGCATACCGACAAGACCGGAGGGCCGGAAGAGACATTCATCAAAGGTCTTGCCCTCTTCATTCAGCAGCTTCATCAAATCTCCTTTAATCCAGTTTGAAACATCCTTAGGCTGCCCGCCGAGGTTAACTGCCTCTTCAAACCAGTCCGCAACGGATTTTTCCGATATCAGAAGGTCGGCATCCTGTTCAGGCAGTTCAAAGTCGGCAATAAAACGCTCCTTCCTTTTGTCAGGCAATTCGGGCAACGAGGACTGTATATCATGGATCCACGTTTGGTCCACTGTCATAGGCACAAGGTCGGGTTCCGGGAAGTAACGGTAATCGTGGGCTTCTTCCTTTCCCCTCATGGATTCGGTAACATTTCTGACGGAGTCCCATAACCTTGTCTCCTGAATGATCCTGCCTCCGTCTTCCAGCATCTTTAGTTGTCTCATTATTTCATAGTCAAGGGCCTTTTCAACAAACTTGAAAGAATTGATGTTCTTGATCTCAACTTTCGTGCCCAGCTCTTTCCGTCCGTCCGGTCTTAATGATACATTTGCATCACACCGCAGAGATCCCTGCTCCATGTTCCCGTCACAAACGCCGAGGTATCTGAGTATGTTTCTCAGTTTTTTCATATATTCCACCGCTTCCTGCGGCGATCTCATGTCCGGCTCCGATACGATTTCCATGAGCGGAACTCCCGCTCTGTTCAGATCTACAAAACTGTAATTTCCTCCCGAGGCGGACTCATGGATATTCTTCCCGGCGTCTTCTTCCATGTGGATTCTGGTGATGCCTATTCTTTTTACTGAGCCGTCGAGGACTATATCAAGATGCCCGTGTTCGCATATCGGAAGCTCAAACTGGCTTATCTGGTAACCCTTGGGAAGGTCGGGGTAAAAATAGTTTTTCCTCGCAAACCTGCTGTAACGTGAAATAGAGCAATTTACGGCAAGCCCTGTTCTTACGGCAAATTCGAGGGCCTTTTTATTAAGAACAGGCAGGACCCCGTGCATTCCAATGCATATCTGGCAG
>JBAZWR010000018.1:0-25305 GCA_041660325.1 Thermodesulfovibrionales bacterium
GCCGTTCCTTCCGATTTCGATTACGCCTGTTTTGATTGTGATAAGGCCGCCGTCAGGCATAGCGTCTCTTGCATTTACCATAAGGTTCATCAAAACCTGTTCGAGCTGATTAGGGTCGCCTTCGATAATATGCATATTTTCACAGAGGTTTATCTTAAGGCCGATCCTCTTGTCAAGAACACCTTCAAAGAGTTTTGCCGAATCGTTGACAATATCATTAAGGTTCAGAGGCAGCACCTCGTGGGAGTCCCTCCGGGAAAAACTCAGGAGCTTTGAAACCATAACACCCGCCTTGCGCGCGGCGCTTTCAATATTTCTGACCCTATGTTTCGAGGTATCGTCCAGCTCGCTGAATTCAAGCAGCAGTTCGGAATATCCAAGGATTGCGGTAAGAATGTTATTGAAATTATGGGCAATGCCGCCTGCCAAAGCCCCGACGGACTCCATTTTCTGAGAGTGCATCAACTGCTCCTGAATTCTCTTCTTTTCGGTTATGTCCCTGCAGAACGACTGGATATACGTCTCACCCTCAATTTCAAGAGATTTCGAGCTGATTTCCAAAAGGATTTTCTCGCCGTCTTTTTTGTAGTGTTCGGTCTCATAGATAAGTGTTTCACCATTGAGAATCCTCGATAGTCTCTCTTCCCGGTTTTCATTGTCTCCCTTGGATTCAAGCAGATCGATATGAATACCGATAAGGGCGTCTCTTTCAAAACCGTGAAGCTCGCAGGTCTTCCGGTTTACATTGACGATCTTTTCCGTTTTGTCGAGTACTATAATTCCGTCGGTTGCATTATCGAAAATCGACCTGTGCCAGGTCTCGGATATGGCAAGCTCCCTCGTCCTTTCACGCACCAGGTCTTCAAGGTTTTTGGAATACATTTCAAGTTTTTCTTTGTCTTTTGATAGGTCATATTCAAGGGATAATTTTTTAATATGAATTTTGTAGGTTATCTGTCTCCATACAAGTGCACTGGTAAGAGTAGCTAATAAAAAGATGTTATTGTTAATAAAAATGCGCCAGTTTGTAATCTTATCAAAGGCCAAAATAGGTAGTAAATAGGTCCCATATATTATTGAAGCAATAAGCAAAGATGTTTTAAGCGAAATAGGAAGTAACCCAAACAAATAAATAAAAACTATGATCATTCCTGCATAATAAATTGATTGATGTCCGCCAAAAGAGAGTATCATTAACTCAACCATTATCGAAACTATTGATGTAGCTGAAATAATAAAGATTAAAGGAAATTTATTTACCCGTTTGAAAATTAAAAATAATGCTACAAATAAAGAAAAAGCTATTACTCTATAAATAAGAAAAATTTTAAAGTTCTCAGGTGTAACAAAATAATCTAATATGCTTAATGATAGAATCGCAAGACTTCCGGCGAGTAAAAGTAATCCAGTAAATGATTGAGTTACTCTCAATAATTCTTGCTGTATATATTTTTCTTTATCCATGAATATCAGTTTATATCAAATTTTTTCTTTTCTCAAGAGCATTTTAGCTGTGTCATAACCGACATAGGCTGTTCCCGAGATTCCTACCCCTAATGTTGTCCAATGGCCTGCCAAATAAAGACCCTGAATAAAAGAAGGTTTTCTTAAGTTAGGAACCGCAAATTGTGAAGGGATACCAGCCCAACCAAAAGAGGCTCCTCTATAATTTAATGTGTATCTGTACAATGTGTAAGGTGTTGCAGCTTCTTTGTATATTATATGTTTTGAAAAATTAGGAATTGTATATTTTTCTATTCTATCAATTAGAGATTCTAAGAATTTATGTTTATTATTGATCCAATATCTCTTGTTTTTATAAGGTGCTGGTATACCGGCATATATCGTTGATTTATCATGAGAAATACGTAGAGCATATCCGCCGTAGCCTTCAATATCACCTGCATGCATAGCTTGGTATGCTTTGTCTAAATTATAATGTGATGAAAAATATAAAGTAGTTCCGGGATTTTGAAAAGGCTTAAAATATTCGTCCATTCCTAAATAGGAAATGAAAGTTGACATAGAAGGTATCATATTTTTTATTTTTTCATAAAATTCTTTACCAACCTTTTTTCTACCTAAAAGTTTAAAAAAAGTCTGTCTGGCGTCGCAATTGGAAATCACATACCTTGACGGTACAAAGCCGTCATTTTCTATAACTATACCTGTAACCTTATTATCTCTAACTCTTATTTTTTTAACAAGAGATGATAATCGCAATTCGCCGCCAAACTCTTTAAATCTTTCAGCCAATGCATCGGATAGTACCTGCATGCCGCCCTCAGGATAATAACCGCCATCGAGGAGAAATTCAGAAAAAAGCTTAGCTCCCATAAATGCTGAAATTAAAAACGAAGGTAGTCCGCCAATCCCAAAAAAAGGAAAGGATAGTATCGCTTTCAGCTTATCGTTAGTGAAATATTGGTCTAATAATTCTTTAAAAGTCAAATTTCTCATTCGGGAAAAAGAATTAGGATCGGAGTCAATCAATAAGTAAAAAAAGTTCTTGATTTTGTTGCCTTCTTCTGGGAAAACTGCTTGAAGCTCGTTTATTGTTTTTTCTAAATCATTCCAGAAAGAAATTTTATAATCAGGTGTAATTAAAATATCTGAAGGATCAGGTCTTATAATAGTTAATTTTTTATCTACTTCAAGATCTTTAAGTATCTTTCTCATAACCCCACCTTCTCTATAAGACCCAAAACAGTGAGGAGCTGCGTCGAAAGTAAAACCCTGTCTTTTAAAAGATGTACAATATCCCCCTGGTTTATAATGTTGCTCAGCAATGAGTACTTTCAAACCTGATTTTGCAAGGTAGCATCCGCAAATAAGGCCGC
The DNA here is from genome assembly GCA_041660325.1 of Thermodesulfovibrionales bacterium. Taxonomy (GTDB): domain Bacteria; phylum Nitrospirota; class Thermodesulfovibrionia; order Thermodesulfovibrionales; family SM23-35; genus DYFC01. The sequence goes on from JBAZWR010000018.1 coordinate 2,841, forward strand.
CAATTCCGGCGCCGATTATTACAGCATCGTAAGGCTTCTTATCATACTCACCCATTAGTTCCTTTTTCCTTCAACAATTTAGTTACCAGTTCTACAGCCTGACTTACAGTTGTTATATTCGGGACGTCTTCATCCCTTACAGAAATCTTGAATTTTTTCTCAATCGCAACTGTGATCTCTATTGCCTTAATTGAGTCGACTTCAAGGTCTTTATAAAAGTTCGTCTCAAGTGTTATCTCTTCAGGATCGAATCCCGAAACATCCGAGGCTATCGATATTATTTCTTTTTCCACACTATTTTCACTCATGTACCTTTACTTCCTCCTCAATTAGTAAATTTTTTCAAAACCAGAGATGCGTTATTACCGCCAAACGCATATGAATTATTCAATGCGATATTGACAACATGTTGTCTTGATTTATTGGGAACACAATCGATATCACACTCAGGATCAGCAGTTTCAAAGTTGATTGTAGGTGGGATGATATCATTTTTTACTACAAGAGAACATGCAATAGCTTCAAGCGCTGAAGCAGCGCCCATAGTATGGCCAAGCATGGATTTTATCGAACTGACCGGAATATCTCTATACCTCTCACCAAACACTTCCTTGATTGCAGAGCATTCGGTCCTGTCATTTGCTAAAGTGCCTGTCCCATGTGCGCTGATATAATCCACATCTTCTTTTCCGATACCCGATGAACTCATAGCTTTTATCATACACGCACCCATGCCTTCAGCAGATGGCTGGGTCATGTGATTAGCGTCACAACTCAGACCATAACCAAGAATCTCCGCGTAAATATGTGCATTTCTTTTTAAAGCGCTTTCAAGAGATTCAAGAACAAGTATTCCAGCCCCTTCGGCGACCATCATTCCTTTTCTGTTCTTATCAAACGGCTGACATCTTTCCGGAGCAACAGCAGAGAATTGATTGAATCCGGTGAAAGAAATCCTTGAAAAAGGGTCTGACGCACCGGCCAGGATTATGTCCGCCCTGTTTAAACATATTAAATCGTAACCATAGCCGATAGCATAATTGCCTGCAGCACACGCAGTAGAGAACAAAAATCCCGGTCCCTGAATATTCAGATGACTCGCTATTTCGGCAGGAGTTGAATGGACGGGAAGCTGGCATATTAAACTCTGTTCCACATCTTCGCCATTTATCAGCTTATCGTTTATGTGTTCTATTACCTGTACCGACCCGGATGTTATGCCAATGCAAATGCCCTTTCTCAAAGGAACTGCCATGTCGTCCTGCGAAATAGAAGCATCTTCTGCAGCAAGTTTGGCAGCCACGAGACCAAGCCGGTTTGCACGGCTCATAGTCTTCAATTCTTCCAGCGGAATAAAATCCTCAGGATTGAAATCCTTTACCTCTCCTCCGTTATGGGTGAAATGCTTTGAGGTGTCAAACAACGTCACGGGGCTTATCCCGGATTTGCCGTTAAGCAGACCGTTCCAAAATTCTTTCCATCCAATGCCTATTGATGATACGACGCCCAATCCTGTTATAACTACTCTTTTATTCATCTTTCACACTGAAGACAAGATCCGCCTCCGATACTTTTTTATCTTCAACAAAGGCTTCACCGGACACATAGGCGCCGGTCGGCAGAGTCTTAACATTCACCACCTTGATTCTCAACTGATCACCCGGCACAACAGGGTGGTGGAACCTTGCTTTTACCGATCCAAAATAGTAGATCGGTATTTTTTCTCCTTCATCCTTTTTCCTTGCAGAGGCAAAGAGGACTATGGAAGCCTGCGCCATAGCTTCTATTATCGCAGCGCCGGGCATAATGGCCTTTTCAGGGAAATGACCGAGAAAGAATATGTCATTACCCGAGATATTTTTGATTGCGACTGCCTCTTTCCCGGGCACCAACTCGATGACCTTGTCTAACATGATAAAAGGAAATCTTTGCGGTATCAGCTTTTTGATCTCTTCAAAACTCAGTTCCATTTTTCACCCTTCATTCTTATACTTGCTCAAAATGATGGCCGAGTTGTTTCCGTATGGATCGGATGAAACAACAAGGGCATTATGTATATCTTTTTCCCTCGGTTCATTCGGGACATAATCAAGATCACAGTCAGGGTCTCTTTCCCTGTAATGCACAGTAGGCGGTATTATCCCGTTTCTCAGAGTACAGGCCGCAGCCGCGCATGATAATGCGCCCGAAGCAGAGAATGCCTCTCCGATCATTGATTTTATCGAACTGATGGGAATCCTGAAAGCATGCTCTCCAAACAAATCTTTTAAAACCGCTGTCTCCATCCTGTCAAGTCCTTTTGTGGAATTGGCACACGACGACACATAATCAATATCTTCCGGAGAGAGTGAAGCATCTTTTAGGGCAATGCCGACGGCATTTTTCAGCCCTTTTCCCTGATGACCGAAATCCATTCTTGCTTCAGGATCAAAGGAATTTCCATATCCGGATATCCTCGCAAGAATATCAGCGCCTCTCGTTAAAGCATGTTCTTCTGATTCGAGAACGAGAAGCGCCGCCCCCTCTGAAAGCACCGTCCCATTTCTTCTCGCATCAAAGGGCCGGCATATAGTATCCGACCCGTTTCTGCCTGACAAACATCCAAGCTTGTAAAAACCGCTGAAAGTCTCTTCACACAATTCTTCTACCCCGCCAGCCAGCACCATATCGGCCCTGTTGAGTCGGATAAAATCAGAAGCATAAGAAATAGCGTCAATACCGGCACAGAACCCTGTCGATATAGTGGCGTTAAATCCTTTTATCTTGAACCGTATGGATATCCGGCTTGCAGGAGAATTGATCACCGTATTCGGGAAATGTGAGGGATTGACATAACGAGGTCCTTCAATAAGCCCTGTTCGATCGAACTGTGAGATGCTATGCAGGCTTCCAAATGTCGTTCCGACAGAGACACCTACCGACTGCGTATTATCTTCTGAGATTTCGAATCTGCTGTCTTCAAGCGCAAGTTTTGCAGCAGAACTGATCAGTCTTGTGCTGCGGTCCAGTTCTCGGAGCCCTTTTTTGCCAAGCAGGGTAACAGGATCAAAATTCCGTATCTCTCCAGCGATAGAAACATCAAAGCCGGTGGTATCAAACAGGCTTATAGTACTGAAGCCGGTCTTTCCGTGAGAAAGTCCGTCCCAATATTGTTCCCTCCCAACACCAATGGGTGAAAGGACGCCGATTCCTGTTATAACAATGGTTCTGTTTTCTGTCATTTTCTGACTAAATAGAAGACTATTACACCGGATTCTTCACGCCGCTCAACTATTGCAGAATCAGGAATGCCGGCCCTGAGAAAAATGTCCTGAAAGTCCTCTGCACTCCTTTGCAGGAAGCCGTCCCAGTCGGCGACCCAGTGGTATTCCTGATGCCGATACCGTGCAGCGTCTTTAAAGGATGTTATCAGAAGACCGTCAGGATTCAGAAGTTTATAGAGCGCTCTGAATAAATTAATCAGGAAATCCGTCGGCAGATAATCATAAAAACCTACGCTGTAGATAATGTCCTGCTTCCCGAATTCACTCATATTCAGTTCGTCGTCGAACATGCGGACTGCATTATACTTTCTGAGGACCACCTGATCTGAAGTAACAGGAGAGATATTCGTATAGGACAGACGGTTTGCGACAAAGGCAAGCGCGTCGTTATCCAGGTCAATACAGGTGAATTTTGCCCCGGACTTTTCAATATCAGAAGCTAATTCGAGGACTTCACGGCATGAACCGCAGGCAATGTTCAAAACCTTAGGGTTTTTTCTTTTCTGCATTTCCTCTCTAAGCATATGAGTAAGTTCTTTAATCCTGTTCCGTACCGCTATGCCGAGGGACCAGTCCAAACAGTACAGGTCTAAGAAGTATCCGATGCCTTCCGAAAGCGGGGCATTACGGTAAATCACTTCGAGAGTCTTATGATCACCTTGATATCCCTGAGGCCATGTCCTTGTGCGGTTTATACAATAGCTTTTTGAAAGAATCGGATTAGTTTTTTCCCGGAATCTAACCTGAGCATCACGGACAACCTCTTTGTCCTCTATTGCTATCTCAAAAAGCTTACAGGCGTGCAGCACATCGTCAAACGCATTCCTGATTGCCGGTAAAATTTCATCATTGTTTTCTTCTGAATTGAGACACGTGTCTTCTATCTCCTCAAGCCTTTTATTGAATATGTACGTTGCTTCATCAAGTTCCTGGATATGTTTTCCGTCTAATTCAATGCCTGCTCTGTATCCAGCCTCAAACTGTTGGGACCATCTGACAAAGCCCGCCTTTTTCTCAACCCCGCTGTTAAACCAGAGCATGTGGCCCGGCGCCAAAGGATAATCAGTTTCAATGCAGACTCCTGCATCGCATAAATTGAGCGCCTTGCCTTTTAACTCAAGCCATTTGCGTTTCTTTTCTTCCTCTACACTTAAAGAATATGCGATAGTTTCCGAATACGGTTTTCTCTCATATCTCCTCATCTTGTCATACTTTATAGTAGACGCATTCTGCATAGCTCTTCCCCCTTTTCAGATTGTTTATTTATTAATAAAGAACTCCCCCCAATCTAAAACCTTTTTCCTTACCTCCTTTTCAGTTAATTATACCTAAACGTTGCAAAAGACATTCTCAACTTGAAAGGTCCCGAAAGCTTTCGGGAATCAAAAAGCTTTTGGTTCTCCTCGGCGAATCCGCCTGAGTGCGGACGACTCCATAATGTACTATTTACACATGGCAGCACGCATTCATCTAACATGCACTTTAGGTTAAAAGTACCTTCAGGTAAATATGGCTCAATTTTTGTCGCATTCAAAAGATTTTTTATCATGCCAGCCTTTCAAGTTATGCAACTGATGGATAAACTAATATTTCAACGCCCCGTCTATAGTTTGTTTTTACAATCATCTGCGGTTTTTTTCTTAGTTGAATGCATTTTCTTGAACAGTTTCTCGATCTTGTCTCTGTAGACCATTGAGAGCATGATGCAGACTATTGCAACACCCGTAAGTATGAAAAACCTGTAGTACTGATGATGACGTATGTAATCGCCTCCGAGGGTAAGAAGCACCGTGCCCATAAACCTGCCGATGGTGCTTATGACGAGAAATTCTTTTGTGTTCAGATGCCCCAGTCCAAGGATATAGCAAAGCAAGTCTTTCGGAAAACCCGGGACAAGGAATAACAGAAATACAAGAAAAGCGCCTTTATGATGCAAAAGGTAGTCATACCGCTCCATGGTCTCCTTCCTGACAAACTTTTCGACAAAGGGCCTGCCGAGCCATTTTGAAAGGCTGAAGGCTATCCATGAACCAGCCGTTAATCCTATGGTAGAGAGGATAATCCCGAGAAATTTGCCGTAGAGAAAACCTCCAATAAGACCTGTCACTTCTCCGGGAATCGGTGAAATGATGACCTGGGACGCCTGCAGGAAGATAAATCCGATAAATGAAAGCGGGCCGAGGGAATTAAGGAAATTCATCATTTTTTCTTTGTTGAGAAAAAATGAGATGAGCCCGGTTTCATATAAGATAAATGTAGAAACCCCGATAATCCCCACAAGAATGAGCAGCCTGAGCCAAGTTCTATTCTTCAATGACTTATTTTACGGACTCCCTTCTTATCATTAATGCCCCTTTTTTTTAAATGCTTATTTCCCCGCCCCGGCTTTTTCTAAAAACGGTTTTATCAAATCTATTGGCACCGGGAATATAATCGTTGAATTTTTCTCTGTTGCAATTTCCGTGAGGGTCTGCAGAAATCTCAGCTGCAGAGCGGACGGCTCCGTAGCTATAATTTTTGCGGCATCGGCCAGTTTCTGCGAGGCCTGGAACTCTCCTTCGGCATGGATTATTTTGGCCCTTCTTTCACGCTCAGCCTCAGCCTGCTTTGCTATTGCTCTCTGCATCTCTATAGGCAGGTCTACATTTTTGACCTCGACCGACGTGACTTTTATTCCCCATGGTTCCGTCTGAAAGTCGATTACTTTCTGAAGGTCCGCGTTTACCTCATCCCTTTTGGTAAGCAGGTCATCGAGCTGGCTCTGACCGAGAATGCTCCTGAGAGTCGTTTGCGCAATCTGCGACGTTGCGAAATAAAAGTCTTCGACCTCGGTAATTGCCTTGATGGGGTCTATTACCCTGAAATAAACAACGGCGTTTACCTTCACCGAGATATTGTCTTTGGTTATTACATCCTGTGGCGGAACATCCATTGTTACCGTCCGCAGGCTAACCTTAACGATTTTGTCGATAACAGGCAATATAATAACAAGCCCGGGACCTTTAATGGGAATTATCCTTCCGAGCCTGAAGACGACGCCTCTTTCATACTCCCGCAATATTTTTATAGCGCTCGAAAAAAAATAAAAAACAACAAAGACCACAAATAAAACACTCAACAACGACGGTGCAAAAATAGACATTGCTGCCTCCTTTTTTAAAATGTTACCCCTATTTACCTGCTACCATATGCAGCAAACCGTGCGAACTTTTTAGCCTTTCAGGCTTTTTTAACCTTTAACTTCAAACCCGAAACCTCTTCAACGATAATCCTCTTTCCTTTATCTATTGCATCTTCAGAGTATGATGACCATATCTCTCCATGGATCGTCACCCTGCCGCCTTCCCGGGTAATATCGGTAGCCGCAATGCCATATGACCCTAAAAGACCTTCAGAGCCGGTGATCGGTTTTCTCTTGTATGCTTTATATGCCAGCCCGATTAATATAGTAAAAAACAGGGTTGTCATAACAACTGCAGGAAGAATAACGGCTAATGAGAGCTTCATAAAAGGAGCAGGCGATTCAAAGAGCATTAAAGAACCGATGGTCATTGCAACAATCCCGCCAATCGTCAATACTCCATGAGATATAATTTTTATCTCAAGTATAAAGAGAATAATGGCAAGTATAATCAGAAGCAAACCCGCATAGTTTACCGGTAATGTCTGGAAGGCGTAAAATGCCATTATAAGACAGATTCCGCCTATAACGCCTGGGAAAAGCGAACCCGGATTAGTTAGTTCAAAAAACAGACCGTAGAAACCGAGAAGCATCAGAATATAGGCTACATTCGGATCGGAAATGAGGCTGAGAATTCTATGTCGTAACCCCAACTCCTCCCGGACAACCGATGCATTTTTTGTACTCAGGATTTTTTCACCCGATACGGTCCGTACTTTTTTACCGTCAATATCCGCTAAAAGGGAATTAATGTCTTTTGCTATGAGGTCTATTACCTTCAGTTGTAATGCTTCGGTCTCCGTCGAAGAGATGCTTTTTCTTACGGCGTCTTCAGCCCATTGCGCGTTCCTGCCGCTTTTTTCCGCCAAAGACTTTATATAAGCTACGGCGTCATTTGTGGCCTTCTCGGTCATTGTCTTGTCCATCTTCCCGCCGATGCCTACCGGGTGTGCCGCTCCAATATTTGTTCCCGGCGACATAGCTGCAATATGTGCAGCCAGTGTTATGAACGCCCCTGCAGAAGCCGCCCTGCTGCCGCTCGGAGAAACAAAAACAATAACAGGGACCTCACTGCCTATCATTTCCTTTACGATACTTCTCATACTGGCATCCAATCCTCCGGGGGTATCGAGTTCGATAACAAGGGCTTCATATTTTTTGTCATTGGCTTTATGGATGCTCTTTTGTATGAATTCTGCAGATACCGGATTAATGACGCCGTCTACAGTGATAACCATCACATTTTTTTTAAGTTCATCGGAGAATACAGGCAAAACTCGGGATGATATGTATATTGATAATACAAGAAGTATAAAAGTAAATATAAACCTATGCTTTAAGATTGCTTGCATAACTATTTCAATTTTATAGAATTATAGACATAATGGATATAAATTGCAACATCTCGGAAAGGCAGACTCTTGCAAGAGGCTCTATTGGATAAGCATATGGATTTTTATTTATGAGATTTTTCATAATAATAGAACACTCATAAATCTTTACCCTGTTGAATTAATCCTTCCGCTTTACTTAGAGTCTGTGTATAAAGTTCGATTCCGTAAAAATTTCGTCATTCTCGCGAAGGCGGGAATCCAGTCTTTTCAATGCATTCCGGATCCCCTCTACGAGTCGTAGACCGGTCAAGCCGTAGGATGACAAACCCTGAGTTTATACACAGACACTATTTAGAGATCGGCTAACCTCTTCTTAATCTTCAAGCAATTCTTTAATCGTGCTTACTACCGATTCACTCAGGGCTTTCAGATCGTATCCGCCTTCGAGTACGAAGACATAGGGGAGCGAAGGCATATATGTTGCCGTGGAACGCAGAAGAATTCCTCTCATAATATGCCTGATTCCTTCCTGCGTTATATAAATGCTCGACAAGGTATCTGATGCGTGGATATCATAACCTGCGGACACCAGCATAATGTCGGGACGGAAATTCCTGATAAGCCCGGGCAGAATATCTCTATAGGCAAAAATATAATCCTTATCTCCGGACCCTGAAGGCATGGCGATATTGTAGGTGCAGCCTTCCCCTTTTCCTTTTCCTCTCTCAGTGTCCCGGCCTGTTCCGGGATAATGCGGGTATTGGTGTGTGCTGAAATAAAAGACCGTATCATCTTCTTCAAATATATGCTGTGTGCCGTTACCGTGATGGACGTCGAAATCAATAATAAATACTTTCTTATACCCGATTTTCTGCGCATATCGTGCGGCTATGGCGACGTTATTAAATATGCAGAAACCCATTGCGCGGTCTGCCTCGGCGTGATGACCGGGCGGTCTTACCGCACAAAAGGCCCTGTCGATCTCTCCCTTTTTGCATCTGTCGACGGCTTCAAGCATAGCGCCTGCGGCAAATTTCGCCGCCTCGAAGGACCTTGATGAAATAAAGGTGTCGGAGTCGAAATAACCGGTAAAGGTCTTTATCTTATCGTAATAACTTTTGGTATGGACCGCAAGGATATCTTCTTCAGACGCCTCCCTGGGTTTTAAATGTATGAGTTTGTCCCACAGGCCCGACAATTTTAGAGCTTCTATTATATGAGTCAGCCGCTCGGCTGATTCCGGATGACCGGCAGGCATTTCGTGCCGTAGGAATATATCGTCATATATAAAGCCGACCCTTTTCATGGTTTCATTTCTCTAATAACAGGCCGAAAACATAGCTTGGTATTATCATCTAATTGGGGCCTGTTCTAAAACAACCCCTTGACCTTGCCGCTCTCGACATCCACATCTATCCTTCTGTATGCGGGGTCTGATGCGGTTCCCGGCATAAGCTTGATTGCGCCTGCAACAGGGACGACAAAACCTGCGCCTTTGTAGGTAAGAATGTCCCTTATAAATAGCTTCCATCCATGAGGAACACCTTTAAGATTCGGGTTGTCCGAAAGACTCAAATGGGTCTTTACCATGCATGTTCCAAGCCTGGAAATATCCGGATCAGCCTCCATTTTTTTGGCCTTTGAAAGGGCTTCGGAAGAAAATTCAGCGCCCTCCGCGCCGTATACCTCTCTTGCAATCAGATCAATTCGCTGACGAAGCGGCATGGCAAGATCATACAGAAATTTAAAGTCATTCGGTTCGTTACATGCGTCTATAACGGCGTCCGCCAGTTCAAGAGCGCCGTCGCCTCCGTACAGCCAGTGCTTTGAAAGGGCAACCCTTGCTCCTGCCGCTTCCGCAAGTCTTCTGACGGCCTTTATTTCATTTTCGGTGTCCGAATAAAAAGCATTGATACATACAACAGGATTGACGCCGGCCTTCTTTACGGTCCCGATATGGTGTACAAGATTTTTGCAGCCCTTCTCTACCCATTCAACATTTTCATGTCCGTATTCTTCAGGCATACGTCTTCCAGGAACAGGGATCGGAGCTCCTCCATGACATTTCAGCGCCCGGATCGTAGCGACTATAACAGAGGCGTTCGGTTTCATTCCTGAAAATCTGCATTTCAGATTGCAGAATTTTTCAAAGCCGATGTCCGCGCCGAATCCGGACTCCGTTATATGATAATCGGCAAGTTTTAGACCTATCCGGTCGGCAATTATTGAAGATTGTCCGATGGCGATATTTGCAAAAGGTCCTGCGTGGACAAGCACAGGCTGGCCTTCTATAGTCTGCATCAGATTGGGATTAAGAGCCTCGGCCATCCATGCCGTCATAGCCCCGGCGACTTCAAGGTCTTCCGTTGTCACGGGTTTTCCACCCTTGTCATAGGCGACAACGATCTTTCCCATTCTCTCGCGCATATCTTTCATGTCTTTTGAAACCGCCAGAATAGCCATTATCTCCGAAGACACGGCAATGGCAAAACCGGAATGCATCATGAAGCCGTCATTCTTACCGCCGATGCCTATGATGACGTCCCGTAAAGCCTGCGCGCAAAAATCCATGATCCATTTCATTTCTACATTGCGGGGATCGATATTCAGTCTCCTCAGTTTGCGCCTTCCGAGCTGCTCATCCGTATAATTGAATTCGTGCTGCATGCGTGATGTGAGAGCCACCATAGCAAGGTTATGGGCATTCATAATGGCATTTATATCACCGGTCAATCCGAGAGAAAAAGGCGTTAAAGGGATACATTGTGAAAGGCCTCCGCCGGCTGCCGAACCTTTAATATTCATGGTCGGACCGCCTGAAGGCTGCCTTATTGCGGCGATGACTTTCTTCCCCCTTTTTCCAAGACCTTGTGTAAGTCCCATGGTCGTTGTAGATTTTCCTTCTCCGAGGGGCGTCGGAGTTATGGCCGTAACATTGATATATTTTGCTTCAGGTTTGTTCTCAAGGCGTTTGAGGATGTTCTTAAAGTCCAGTTTTGCCACATAATGACCATGCGGAAGAAGCTCCTGTTTTTCCAGACCTAACTCTTCACCAAGCTGATAAACCGTTTTCATATTCACTTCGGCTGCTTCCGCAATCTGCCAATCTGCGTTTTTCGTCGGATCAAGCGGCATTTTTAAACCCTCCTTATCAATAACTTATTAATGCGCTCAAAAATTTGTCGTTCATTCTCCTGAGATTTTTGCTCATAACTATAGCGATCCTCTTAATGATGTGCAGGGCCAGTCCGCAGTCTTCTTTCATCATTCTCTCGAACTCTTCTTTCGGTATAAGAAAAATTTCGGTATCTTCAAGGGCTGTTGCAGACGCCACATGTTTTCTGTTCTCAAGAATGGACAACTCGCCAAAAAAATGTCCGGCAGGCAGGACAACCAAAGTCTGCCTCCACCCATCGGCAGTGACCCTCGAAATCTCAACCTTGCCCACATGTATAAGCCATAGGCCCTGCGTATCCTCTTTCTCCTTGAACAATGGTTCCCCTTTTTTAATGGAAAACTGTTTGGTTATGTTTGCTATTTTGCTTAGACCTGCTTCATCGAGGTCCTGCAATAATACCTGCTGTTTTAAAATTTCAGGCTTCATCATGATACTCCCTCCTTTTACCGATTAAATATCTTTAAATCGAATTGATATTGACTAAAAAATCTTCGGGTCCTGTCTTCATTTTTTCTTCTCTATCCTGACGGCGCAGGCTTTCAATTCGGGTATTTTCGATACGGGATCCGTGACGGTATTTGTAAGCACATTCGCGGAAGCTTCCCTGAAATGGAATGGGATAAAAACCATGCCTTTTGCAGGCCTTCCGGAAATCAACGTCTTAATATCTATGGACCCTCTCCGTGACGACACCGTTACCGTTTCATCATTATGGATACCAAGCCTGTCTGCATCGTCAGGATGCATCTCAATATATGCAGTGGGAGAAATAGCATTGATCGCCCCCACTTTTCTTGTCATTGTGCCTGTATGATACTGAAACAGTTGCCTTCCTGTCGAGAGGAGAAAGGGGAATTCATCGTCCGGCAGTTCCTCCGATGCCCTGTATTTAACGACAGTGAAAGAAGCCTTACCGCGTGGAAATCCTCCTTTAAAAAGATACTGCGTCCCCGGATGGTCCGGCGTCGGACACGGCCATTGTATACCGTTCTGAGCTATTCTTTTATATGTTATTCCCGCCAGTGCAGGCCAAAGCTTCCCTGACTCATAAAAAATATCTTCTATGAGATTATATCTCATTGCGTATCCCATTCTATTTGACATTTCAATAATAATGGAAGAATCCGACTTTGCCTCACCCGGCGGTTCTACGGCCTTTCTTACACGCTGGACCATACGCGCCGTGTTTGTGAAGGTCCCATCCTTCTCCGCGAAACATGCTGCCGGCAGCACAACATCTGCAAACTTTGCGGTCTCGGTTAAAAATATATCCTGAACGATCAGAAAATCAAGATTCTTTAACGCTTTTACCGTATGGTTCATATCGGGATCACTTAACACGGGGTTTTCCCCCATAATATACATTGCCTTAAGACCGCCGGCGAGTGCGGCCCCGGTCATTTCCGTAGCGGTAAGACCTTTTTTGTCCGACAGCTTCACACCCCATGCCTTTTCAAACTTTGCCCTGACACCGGGGACATTGACCCTTTGATAGCCTGGATACATATCAGGGACACATCCCATGTCAGTTGCGCCCTGGACATTATTTTGTCCCCTGAGAGGATTGACGCCCGTGCATTCCCTGCCAAGGTTTCCGGTCATTAAAGCCAGATTTGCAATACTGCAAACATTGTCCGTTCCATGAGTATGCTGGGTAATTCCCATGGTGTAATAAATCCCCGGCCTTACCGCATTCCCATATAAGAGGGCCGCCTTCACTATCTTGTCCTTTGGAACGCCTGTTATGCGTTCTCCGACCTCGGGCGTATATTCGTCCAGAGATTTCATAAAAGACTCGAAGCCTTCCGTCCGTTCATCAATGAACTTCCTGTCTATAAAATCCTCTTTTACTATCACATGCATGATGGCATTCAGGAGAGCAACGTCGGTGCCGGGTCTGTGCTGCAGCCACAAGCTCGAAAATCTGACAAGGTCAATCTTCCTCGGATCAGCCACTATCAGCTCAGCGCCCTTTCTTACGGCCTTTTTCATCTGGAGGCCGATGATTGGATGGGTCTCCGTCGTATTGGACCCTATCACAAATATGACGTCGTGGTTTTCAATCTCGGATATGGAATTCGTCATTGCTCCCGAACCGAAAACCGCGGCCAGACCGGCCACTGTTGAGCTATGTCAGTATCTTGCGCAATGGTCGACATTATTCGTTCCGATTGCGGCCCTCATAAATTTCTGAAAAAGATAATTTTCTTCGCTCGTACATCGCGCGGAAGAAAGACCGGCTATTGCGTCAGGCCCGTATTTGGCCTTTATTTCTTTTAACCTTGATGCGATATAATCCAGGGCCTCATCCCACTCTACCTCTTTAAACGCGGAATCGTCCGCCGAACGATCTTTTGGTCCTATCCTGATTAAGGGCTTTTTCAGTCTGTCAGGACTTTTGATAAATTCATAGCCGAATCTCCCTTTTGCGCAGAGCCACCCTTTATTGATGGTATTTTCTTTAGAAGAAATCCTTATAACTTCATTCCGCCTTATAAAAAGCGTTAAATTACAGCCGCAGCCGCAATAAGGACAGACGGTATCGACTTCTTTAAAATTCTGCCTGCCCCTGTGGGTCCACATCTTTCCGGTAAGCGCGCCTGTCGGACATATCTCAACACACTGGCCGCAGAACTCACAATTAAGGTCCTTCTCAAAAGGCGGGCAGATCTTTGTCTTGAGTCCGCGGTATGCAAAATCTATCGCCCCGACTCCCTGAATCTCATCGCAAACGCGCACACATTGACCGCAGAGTATACACTTTTCCATGTCCCTCTCGATAAAGGGATTATTGTCCTTTTTTGTATATACTCTTCTTTCCCCAAGAAACCGGTTTTCCCTTATGCCATAGAAATAAGCGAGTTCCTGCAATTTGCAGTCGCCTGCCCTCTCGCAGACCATACAGTCGGTCGGATGGTCCGAGAGCAGGAGTTCGAGTGTGGTTCTCCTGAGCTGTTCCAGGTTAGGGCTTGATGTTATGATATCCATACCTTCTTTTGCGAAGGTTGTACAGGAGGCAACAGGCTTAGCGGAACCTTCAACTTCCACGATGCACAGCCTGCATCCGCCGTAAGGAGAGAGTTCGGGGTGATGGCACAAAGTAGGTATCGGAATATCAAGCTTGCGCGCCGCATCAAGGATCGTTGCTAACTTTCTTACCGTAACTTTTTTGCCGTCAATCTTGAGAGTTACCATAATTTATCATGCCTTTACTATCGACTTGAATTTGCATACATCGAAACAGCTTCCGCACTTTATGCACATTTCAGCGTCAATTCTGTGCGGAGTTTTTCTTGTGCCCCTTATCGCATCTGCGGGGCATACCCGCTTACATGCTCCGCATCCTTTACATATCTTTTCAGAAATCGCATAGGTGATTAATTCCCGGCATACAGCGGCAGGACATTTTTTGAAACTGATATGCGCCTCATATTCATTCCTGAAATATTTTATTGTACTGATGACGGGGTTAGGCGCCGTCATGCCCAATCCGCAGAGAGACGTCGCTCTTATGTACCGGCCAAGTTCTTCAAGGAGTTCGATATCTCCTTCTCTGCCTTTTCCGGAAGTAATTCTCTCCAAAATCTCCAGCATCCTTTTTGTGCCTATTCTGCAGGGAGTACATTTGCCGCATGATTCTGCCTGGGTGAATTCAAGGAAAAACTTAGCGGTATTTACCATGCAAATGGTCTCGTCAAGGACAACCATACCTCCCGAGCCCATAATCGAGCCTGCACGTGCAAGCGATTCATAATCCACCTCGGTATCAAGCAACTCCGCCGGTATGCAACCGCCTGAAGGGCCTCCTGTCTGCACAGCCTTAAATGTCCTGTCTCCTTCAATGCCGCCGCCGATATCATAGATGATCTCCCGCAATGTTACACCCAGAGGCACTTCTATCAACCCGGTATTTTTGACCCTCCCTGATAAGGAGAACACCTTTGTGCCTCCGCTCGTTTCAGTTCCGAGATTCCTGAACCAGTTGGCCCCTTTCATGATAATCCTCGGCACATTTGCAAAGGTCTCAACATTATTTAATACGGTCGGTCTGTCCCAAAGTCCTTTTTCCGCGGATCTCCATAACTTGGGAGTCGGCATCCCGCGTTTGCCTTCGATAGAACGCATCAGGGCCGTAGCTTCTCCGCATACAAAGGCGCCTGCTCCCTGAAAAATCCTGAGGTCGAAAGAAAAGTCCGTCCCAAAGATATTACTGCCGAGGAAGCCCCGCCTGAAGCATTGATCAATAGCCATCTGCAGACGTTTTACCGCAAGAGGATACTCCGCTCTCACATAAATATATCCCTTATGAGATTGCGTAGCCTTCGCGCAGATAATCATACCTTCTATGACGGAATGGGGGTCCCCTTCCATTACGGACCTGTCCATGAAAGCGCCGGGATCGCCTTCATCACCGTTACAGATGACATATTTCACATCCGATTTAATCCTGAGACCCATTTCCCATTTCAAACCTGTGGGAAATCCGGCGCCTCCCCTACCGCGCAGATTTGATCTTTTGATCACATTCACAATTTCTTCGGGATTCATAGAGGTAAGGGCTTTACTTGCCGCCTCATACCCGCCGACTGCAATATAGGCGTCTATATCTTCGGGATCTATATCACCGCAATGAGAGAGTACGACCTTTGTCTGCTTTTTATGAAAATTATGGTATTCTTCTTCAACAACCCACTCGGGGACCGGGCTGCCTTTCATGATATGCTCTTCAATAATCCGCGCGACCATATCGGACTTAATATGTTTATATGTCGTCTTCTCCCCGTTTATGATGATGTCTACGAGTACATCCTTTGAACAAAACCCCCTGCAGCCTACTTTTTCGACGGAACACCGCTCGTAAAATGTTGCCTCTATACCTGCTGCTGCAATGGCATTTCTGAACTCAGCCAGCACGGCTTCACCGCCGGACGCAACACCGCCGGTGCCTGTGCAGACCTTGATAATGATATCGTTATTCACTACCCGCCTGCCTTCAGCTTTTTTATCTCTTTCATCAGCTTATCAAGTGTCATCTTACCATGCACCGTATGGTTGACTACCGTTACCGGCGCAATGCCGCAGGCCCCGATGCAGTTGACTTTTTCAATGGTAAATTTGCAATCCGAAGTAGTATCCTCTCCCTGCGGGACGTCAAGCTCAAGAGAAAGTCTGTTGATTAATTTCTCGGAACCCTTTACATGACATGCAGTCCCCCTGCATACGGTGATGATGTTTTTGCCTCTGGGTTTCAGATGGAACTGAGAATAGAATGTGGCCGTGCCGAAAAAACGGCTTGCAGGTATATCAAGTTTCTTTGCAATCAGATATATTGCCTCTTCAGGTATATAACCGAAATGCCCTTCGATACCCTGAAGAATGGTAATAACATTGCCCTCGTTTTCTTCATAATTTTTCAATATCTCTGCAAGGGTCTCTTCCATACCTAAATCTTTTTTTCCTTTAGTCTCCCGTTAGGAGACTTTTCGAGGTGCCGTGCCCCGATCTGTTTATGTATTAAAAAAGAAAAGTGTAATGATAAAGAAACCCTCCATTCGGGAGGGTAATTTGTATATTACCACAATTAAAAAAAACCATGCAAATTAATAATAAGCATGGGCTAAATAATAATTGTTTATAAGTTTCGTTCCTTGTGTTTCTTGAGTTTCTTGTGTTATAAAATTAGATTAATCTGAAAAGTGCAGTTAAACTGTCATAGAAACTGCGGATGTTCAAAATAAATTTATTTTGGACGTCCGTAGTTTTTGGGTTAATCTGAAAATAAAACCTTAAAAATTCGTTATCTTAAAGGAAATTGTTTATGCATAAATACGTTAACTTTACAGTAATCCTTTTTCTGTTAATGCTTATTTTATGCCGGCCTGCAGGCGCCGCCGTGCTCCTTGACCGTGTTGTTGCCGTAGTCAACAAAGAGGTCATCACATGGAGCGAGCTTTATAAGATGATGGAATATGAGTCAACGGAACAGATGAAGGCTTTGAGTGAAGAAGACCGTATGAGGGTCTTCAAAAACAATGAGGCCGTATTCCTTGATAAATTAATCGATATGAGGCTACAGTTGCAGGAGGCAAAAAGAACCGGCCTTGATGTATCGCCGGAAGAGGTGAAAGAGGCTATAGAAAATATAAAGCAGAAATATTCATTAACCGATAAATCTCTCGAGGAAAATCTGGCGAAGGAAGGCTTGAATATCGGGAACTACAAAAAATCCATGTCCGAACAGATTCTGGTAAATCAGTTTTTGAATAAACAGGTCAGAAGCAAGATCGTCGTTTCCGATGATGAAATAAAAACTCAGATTGACACATATAAGACAAATCTTATTAATGATGAGTCTTTTAAAATAAGGCAGATATTCCTGAAAAAACCTAAGGAGGACGCCGAAAGAAAAGCTGTAGAAGAAAAGACGTCTCTCATCCTTCAGAGATTGAAGTCCGGTGAAGATTTCTCAAAACTTGCGCAGGAACTTTCAGAAGACCCTTCGGGAAAGCAGGGCGGCGATCTCGGTTATGTGAAGAAAAATCTTCTTGCTAAAGAATTTATCGAGGCATTTTCCAAAATGAAAATAGGCGATATCAGCCTGCCTTTCCGGACGGAAAAGGGACTTCATATCGTCAAGCTCGAAGACAAAACATCGGCGCAGAGCGCGGAAGATATAAAAGAAAACATAAGGAAACAACTGACGGAACAGCAGTTTATGGAAAAGTATAAAAGCCTTATCAAGGATTTAAGAGAAAAGGCGCATATAGAAATAAGGTTGTAGATGTCCGTAAAAACCTCTTCGCATCTCAATCTTGGCATACTTGCCTCGGGACGCGGCTCGAATTTTCAGTCCATTATCGATGAAATCGAAAAAGGCGGACTCAACGCTGAAATACGCCTTCTGATAGTCGATAATCCTAATGCATTTGCAATTGAACGCGCCGGAAAACACGGCATTGAATTTCTTGTCATCAGGCCCGGGGATTGCAAAACAAAAGATGATTTTTATTTAATGATCGCCGATGAACTCAGGAAACGAGACGTGGAGCTCGTTGTTTTAGCCGGTTTCATGAGGATCGTCGGCAAACCCCTGATAGACGCCTTTCCCGACAGGATAATGAATATCCACCCCGCCCTTCTCCCATCCTTTCCCGGATTGCACAGCCAGAAGCAGGCGGTCGAATACGGCGTAAAGATATCCGGATGTACCGTTCATTTTGTCGACGAAGGCATGGATACCGGACCGGTAATCATACAGGCCGCCGTCCCCGTCTATCATGAAGATACGGAAGAAACGCTTTCCGAAAGGATATTGAAACTCGAACATAAAATTTACCCCGAGGCAATCCGGTTGTTTTCAGAGGGCAGACTTGAGGTACGGGGGAGAATTGTAAAGATAAAAGGCAAAGCTTCTTCAGAATCTCATCTTGCAAATCCGCCATTAAAAGAATAAACCCATTGGTTATATCCGGATATTTGAAAGAAGGAGAAAACTTTAAAGCGGACATAGAACGCACTTTAAACATGTTAAATGGCAAATCTAATCGCAATAAACAAGTCTGAACCTATAGGTTCTATACGCGCTTC
This sequence comes from Thermodesulfovibrionales bacterium, assembly GCA_041660325.1. Classification (GTDB taxonomy): domain Bacteria; phylum Nitrospirota; class Thermodesulfovibrionia; order Thermodesulfovibrionales; family SM23-35; genus DYFC01. The sequence goes on from JBAZWR010000018.1 coordinate 21,384, forward strand.
GTATTTATATGTCTAAGAAAATAGAGAAGGGAGAAGATAGAAAACCTTATGATAGCTTCTCTTCAATGTCAACCAGCAAAAACATAATTTTTCTTAAGAGATTATCCAACTTAGCTGACTCTTCTTCTTGATCAAGAATTTTCCCGGCTTGTTTCAGCATTATAATTTTTTTGACGGTTGAATGAAGTTCAACATGTATTTTTTCAAGTTCTTGCATTTCCGGCATTTCACCATGCTTTTTCATGCCCACAGAATATAACCATTTACCAACATCACACGCTTTATGAGAAATTGCTTCTTCCTCGCTCAGGCTGTTCTTTCCTTCAAGAAAGTCATTGAGCTTAGTTCTCCATGCTACATGTTGAAGTCTAATATTAGTAAAATCGGTTTTGCTCACTTTAAGGTATTATCTCCTTTTCATAACCATTATCAAAAAGTATAGCATTTTTTTATTTTTATTTGAAAATATTCAAAAATAAATCATGATATCCGCCCTTGCTGCTTTAGACTTTTTTAGCCCCTTACTTTTAGTCCGTATTTATCTCTTAAGTTGTCCCCGAGTATATTGAAACAGAGCGACGTCAGGGCGATCATAAAGCCGGGGGCAAATACCGTCCAGGGAGCTGAAGTTATATAAACCCTGTTTGCGTTTATCATGGATCCCCATGTTGCCGTCGGAGGCTGAGCGCCAAGGCCTAAAAAACTTAAAGAAGCTTCAGTGATGATATACCCTCCTATCTTCATCCCCGTCATAACAAGCAGGAGAGGAACGCATTGAGGCATAAGATGTTTAAAGAGGATCCTCCGATTACTGCACCCTAATGTCCTGGCAGCTTCAATATAAGTCGCCTCCCGTAAGGTCAGGACATATCCCCTGATAATCCTTGCAAAGGAGGCCCAGCCGACTGCAACGATTGCAATCATAACGGTATACATACCCGGCGGAAGCAGTATGGAAATACCTATGGCAAGGAGGAGTGAAGGAAAAGAAAGTATGAGGTCTACAAAAGCCATGATGACCGTATCCGTCCTGCCGCCGAAATAGCCTGAGACAAGGCCGATAAAAAGTCCGATGCCCATTGAGATAAACGCCGCCGTTACGGCGATACTTATTGATATCCTCCCTCCATAAAGGACCCTTGAGAGTATGTCCCTGCCTTTGTTGTCCGTACCAAGCGGATGCTCAAAATCCGGCGGTATTTTCAGACTGTCAAGGTCTATCCTGTCGGGACCATATCGGCTGACGGCAGGGGCAAAGACGGACAGAAGGGTGATCATAAGCAAAACAAGAATCGAAATCTTACCCGCCGTCTTCATGCTATTGCAATCTAATCCTCGGATCAAGATAGTGATACATAATGTCAACAATCAGATTGATCGCCACAAATATTATTGTTCCCGTAATCACACACCCCATTATCACCGGATAGTCCCTCTTTATAATGCCTTCCATCGTAAACCGCCCTATCCCGTCCCAGCCGAATATCGTTTCGGTAAGCACTGCCCCGTTCAGATAACTACCGAAATCAAGACCGATGACCGTAATAATCGGTATGAGGGCATTTTTAAATACATGGATACCATTGATCTTTGACTCCGGCAAACCCTTTGCCTTTGCCGTCGTAACGAAAGGCATATCAAAGACTTCCATCAAAGCGGTCCTTGTCACCCTTGAAATTGCGGCAATGGCAGGGAGTGAAAGGGTCATCGAGGGCAATACGAGGAACCGTATATCTCCGGTGCCGGACGGCGGAAAAAGTTTGAGCTGAAGGCTTAAGAAGAGCATAATCAGAAGCCCGCTCCAGAAGACGGGCACACTGAGTCCTGTCACGGAAATTGCCGAAATTAATCCGTCCATCCATGTGTCCTTTTTATAGGCTGACAGAAACCCGAATGATAGTCCTAATGGAATTGCTATCAGCATTGCGCAAACGGCAAGCTTTAAGGTATTAGGAAATTTCAGTAGCAGGTCATCGAAGACCTTTCTGTTGGTATAGTAAGACCGCCCGAATTCCCCTTGCAGCAGGAGCTTGATATATCCGTAATACTGACTGATAATATTCCTGTCGGTCCCGAGTTCCTTTCTGATTTTTTCTATAACCTCCGGCTGCGCCCTCTCCCCGACCATGCTCAAAACCGGATCGCCGGGCAATGCCTTTGTGAGAGTAAAAGTAAGGATGGTAATACCGAAAAGGAGAGGAATAAGGAGAAGAAGCTTTTTTATAAAATAAGTCTTAATAACAACCTCTTTTATGGTATATTTTTATCAAATCCGAAATTCAATAATATTTTAGCAAAACTTGTGATATATTTTTTGCTCAGTAGTATTATAGATACGCCTCGGAAAAAAAAGACAATCTGATATGATTCTTGTTAATATGTATAGTAATGTTTTTACCGTCAATAAAATGGAATACAATAGAAAAATTTCTAATAGCAATCATATCTTTCTTCCTCATTTCACCTGCTTTTGCAGAAGATTATATCTATACCAATAAGGACCTTGAGAAATATAAAAGCTCTTCAAAAAAGATAGAGGCGCCTGAGAAGGTAAAGAACAAAAGCAAAAGCAAAAGCAAAAGCAAAAGCAAAAATAAAAGCAATAAACCTTCCAGGAAAGCGGAACCGGCAGTTAAGAAAAAAGATGAAAAAAAGCCCGTGCAGTATGAAGTGCCTTATGTCTCTCAGGAAGGGTCATCGAAGAGGGTCATTATCTCCGTAACTTTCAACGATTCCGTTAAGGCCCTCATGCTCCTCGATACGGGAGCACCCGGAATGTATATCTCCCATGGGCTTGCCGAGAAACTTGGCATTTTCGATAAAGGAGAAGGCCTGCTTCAAATTGAAGCCGGAGGCATCGGAGGGAAAGTCCCGGCTGTCTTAACTGTAGTAGATACGGTACAAGTCGGAGGAGCAAAGGAAATTTTCGTCCCGACAACCATAGGCAATTCACTGTCCGGTATGTTTGAAGGACTTATCGGCATGAATTTTATGTCCGGATATGCCATCCATATAGATACCAATAAACATCTTGTAGTTTTTGAGGAAATCCCTGCAGCTCCGGACATGCCTGGAGGCCATGATGAGGAGTGGTGGAGAACAAATTATCGCCGGTTTTCCTCGGCAGAGAAAGAATGGGAAGAATTTAAAGCGAATGTAGACAATATGAAAGATGAAAACAATAAACTGAAAAAAATAAAAGAGTTTGCAGATAAACAGGTTAAAGAAGCGGATAAGCTCACAAGAAAACTCGACAGCTTTGCTATAGACCACGCCGTACCTATGAGCTGGAGAGAATATTAAAGTTTTACTTTATATTATGAATATATCTATCTATAAGTTTGATATATTTCAACAGATAAAGCAAGCCTCGTTTATTCATAACGTTACTCATTAACAAAACAGGTAAGGTGCCCATCCGTGTAAGAAACGGCGAACCGGCTGTCTATAAATTTGGCAAGGCAATCAGCTACGCTAAAGATGACAAGCGGTCTCTTTATCGTACTGACTTTATGGGCGATAGCCTCGTAAATCTCTTTCCCGCCATCGAGAGGTTTGGCCGGGAGATATACATAAATAAAATCAACTGCTTCAATCGATACGTTAACAATGTCGTCGTGAATCCACTCTACACGATCAGCGCTAAGCCCAAGCGCTTGTTGAAAAATTCGACCGACACGAATCATTTCGGAAGAAAGCTCGATTTGGATTGTTTTTTGGTGCGGGCAAATGCACTGTAACAACAATCCCTGTAGTCCATTTCCTGCGCCAAGGTCGGCGACGATTGAATCAGGCTTTATAAACTGCACTGCCTTAATCAGCGGTGAAAGACCCCCGGGGTAGCATGAATATCCTTTTCTTTTTGTAAGTGTTTCCCTTTCTTGCGGAGAATACGTAGAGCCCGCACCATGCAATCGTATAT
>JBAZWR010000018.1:25315-31711 GCA_041660325.1 Thermodesulfovibrionales bacterium
CCTTTCGATAGTGGGAATCCCGCCTTTTTTCAGAGCGCTCTTAAGATTTTCCACATAATGATCGATTTCCGGTAATTCCGCCTTAACAGCGCTGTTAGTCGCAATTTTAAGCAGAGACTTTGTAATAATAGATATTTGTTTTTCACAACTTGTACTTTCGAAAAGGTTTTCCATATGTCAAAACTATTTCACTTTCTAATTGTTTATACTTTTATACATGACAGAAATTATATCGCATGTAGGGGGGCCCACTTCAAGACTTTCCCGATTGAACTGGCAGCTCATAAAATAAACTATTTTTTTATTCAACATAGCAAACAATCATCATTTATAACCTATTGAAATTTGACAGTCTCGTAAAAAGTCCTTTTCAGGCCGTCATTCCCGAAGTCCTTAATCGGGAATCCAGTCTTTTTAGGTAGTTGTAACCTCTCTGGATACCCGCCTTCGCGGGTATGACGATTTTTACGAGTTCATCAAATTTAGAAGAATAAAGTGGTGCGAGGGGGGGGATTTGAACCCCCACGGAGTTACCCACTGGCTCCTAAGGCCGGCGCGTCTGCCAGTTCCGCCACTCTCGCATGTCATTAATAATAAATGTTTTTTAGGTATTTTGTCCAACCGCCTGAAAAGGCAACATATCCTGTTTGTGGTGAAATTGTGATAAATAAGTCAGCGTAATCAACAAGATCCCCTCCTTTTTCTCTTCAAAGGCCGGCAAATATCCTTTTTCCTGTGACAAGAGATTATTGTTCTTCAAGAGCCACAAGGATAATGGGTTGGAAGGCGTTCTTGAAGTCGTTGAGGGAGCGCGGATGCGGACAGGCCCTTCCAAATCCGGGCAGTGTCTGTCCGTTACCTGGTATTCTGCACAGACACTGGAACAACTAAATCATGGAAGAGTTTTATGAGTCCCGCGCCATACTGGACCGCCCGGGGACCTAAATCAGAGAACATATCCTCCGCAACCGACTGGTCGATTCTCGCCCACGTCTTCACCAGATCGTAGTTTGTCTCTCCGAGAGGTCTGTGATCGGCGGATGAGGTAGCGGTAGAGTAGACCGCCCAGAAAAGGAGGCCCTTGTTCGCTATTCTATTTCCGTGTGTCCCGTAGAAATAATGATTGTCTTCACCTGTAACTGCCGCAACCGGCAGATCTATTCCATAATAGTTGTTCTTGAACATCGTGTTTTCGCTGAAATAATTCGCCCTCGTATAGCCCGACAGCTCGCGGAAAAATGGGGCGATATCAATATTGCTCGGCTCCCCGGGCTGCCTCACCGCATCGCCCCCGGCGAGTAAAAACAGCTCCGCAGGGACTTTCGCCGCCATATATCCTTCGTAGTTTTCATAAATGATGTGCGCATCATTTCTCACATGGGCCGGCACAGTCATGTCCTCTAAAATGTGCAGGATATGCCCCAGATATCTCCAGCCTTTAAGCGTATTGCCTTCCGCCTTTGCCATGGAGAAGTTTGTTAAATTTCGCGGATCATCATTCGCCCATTTAAGCGCAGAGACGTTTCTGGCCGTATTCACGAAAGGCGCTCCGTTGGTGAGCCCATCCAGATCATCGTCGCTGCTCATAAAGTGGTTTTCGGACCTGTTCACGTCTCCTATGACGCCCTGCTGCCTGTCCCATTGCCATGATGAGAGAGGCTCGTTTAACTGCATATGGCTGTAATCGCCGACTGTCGAAGTACCTGAGATGTCATAGTCCTCCTCGATTGAACCAAGCACAATCTGCTGCTTAACTTCAAGCGACAGGGAGGTCCCTGTTGAATGCTCGAAGAGCTGGATTGCCCGAAGCGCCAGCCAGGGATGGGTCTTCATGTTATTGTCATTCGTGACCTGTTCCGGCTTGTTCTGTTTCAACCAACTCTGAATCTTCACGGCCAGATCATCCAGGGAAAACCGACCCGAATGAGTGGCATAAGGGGAAGCGGCTGTAACGAATACCAGTCCGGCCAGGATTAACAGACCGGTCATTATCGCTTTTCGCATAGCAATCTCCTTATTCTTGTCATCAAAAGAGGACTTCCATCAAAGACTGGACAACTTCCAGATGCCATCTTCCGTTATTATTTCAAAGGTCTCTTCGATCTTCTGTCCGTTGGGCAGTATAATAGTCCCCTTATACACAATTCTGTTTCCGCTTTCGCCGACCTTCTTTGAGCCCAGGATTGCTATGGCCAGCCGCAGCCGCACTGAAGTGTCCATTCTTCGAAGGGCGTCGCCGACCTTAGCCTGTGAGGCCTTGCCGACGTACGCGAGTGCGCCGGATATGTCTCCACTTTGCATGGCTGTGCTGATGCCTGTGATGACCTGCTGCGGAGAATTGCCTGTTGTACCTCCGGCATTTCCCGCTTGGTCGCCTCCGCCGCAGCCCTGAATCCAGACCGCTGCAATGGAAAACAGCAGGACTATCAAAAGCTTTCTTCCCATCAGGAAATTTACCTCCTCGTTAAAGGTCAGGACTAATGACAGTGTAACTAACATGCCGGGATTTAATCCATCGTCTTTTTTGCGTAGTGTCAGTAGGGACGGTGATGAATTAGTTGACTTATAAAGTTGACTTATAAAATAGAGACTTCCCATGACGACAGTGAATCGTGAAACCGGGTTGGCTACTGCAGCTATTTCAAAGATGATGGCCAAATGAAAAGTTAACTAATTCATCACCGTCCCATGCCATCCGTCCCATTATGCTGATTTTATTCTTGACTGCTGTTTCAGTTGTTCTGATAGCCATACATTTATGAGCGACTGGTAAGGCACATCTCGTTTATTTGCCTCAATGCGTATTGCTTCAAGGAGCGAGAGCGGTAAACGCAACGAAATAGATTGAGTGGAAGGCTTTAGATTCGGGAAACGCGCACGAACCATCCTGGTAGAATCAAAATATTCAGTGGTGTCATGTGTCTCCCAGAAACGGCGCTCTTCCGCCTCTGACTTAAATTTCGGGATTACTTTTAATTTCTTGCTCATATAATTTCCTTTCTTTAGCGTTCATATTACGGGCAGATATGACGCGCACCAGCGCACCGGCAGGACAGGAAGCAGGACAGGATATTACAGAATATATCGAGATCTTCTATAACAGGCAGCGCCGACAGGCAAGACTGGGATGTCTTTCCCCTGTGGTATATGAAAGATATTTCTATGCAGGACAACTGGCAGCATGAAAGGTTTGGTGTCCACTATTGACATCCGAGGTCAAATGATTTCTTATTTGTGTGTTTTTAAATTATATCCACCTCTATTTCAAAAGCCTTAAAATTTTTTACTTCTAAGTCAAAAATTGCCTGCATATCCCCAAACTTGGGTATAAATTTATCATTAGTTCTACGCTTCTTAAGCCATTCTGCGTATTCCTGATAATCTTTCTTATTGGGCTTATTAGTCACTATTGTTACAAGAATCCTGTAAGGCGTATATCCTTCTGCTTGTTCCATTGTAGCAACCGCAAGATCCGATGTATTAGCGAATTGAAGAGCATCGGTATTACCGAATTTGGTAAAGTCAGCTACTATTATTCTGTGTTGGGTTGGTAACTTGCTTATAATTTCTTTAACCTGTGATTCTTCAGTATTCCCACGGCATCTGAGACCAGCACCAGCGGAGAGTCCGCTTACTCCTATAAAAACTTTTCGTGGACCAAAAGATCCATATGCTTTACAAGTTAGATCGCCAAAGAACGCTTTCAAATCATCATCATAGCGACCACCTGCAAGGAATAAATTCATCCCTCCTTCTTTTGCTCGACCCTTTAATTTATCAAAAGCCATATAGTTATGAGTCATTACTGAATAGCCATATTCCCCGGTTTTAGCTAATTGCTCGGCGATCGGCCAAAGTGAAGTTCCAGCGTCAATTACAATGGAGTCGCCTGGAACAAGATATTTGGTAACAGCATATTTTGCTATTCTTTGCTTAGCTTCTTCGATTCTTGTGCTCTGTGCGTTAAAATATCCCTTTTTTGTATTAGTCATTACGATGCCTCCCTTGGTTCATATAGTAGCATCTCTCTCATTGTGGATGTTAATAGAAGAGGGATTATGGATGACGGATATTATTTCTTCTTGGATAGATTTATCTAAATAATTGCCCACGACAAACATGATTTGCCAATCTTTTCTTGTATAATGAAAATGAGTTTTTTTGCGTACCTCTTTGATTCTCTGAAAAAAGCGTGGCTGCATATTTCTATTATTTATCACTATGATTGGTAGAGGGCTTTCTCGACGATCATTTGCCGCCAATAAATACTCAATCATATTATTATCTCGAAAGCTCGTTCCAAGAATGATACAGCAAGTTGTGAGAGAAAGCGCAGAATGAAGACGTTTAAAAGAATCGACAAATGGATGTTCAGAGGTATGAAGTTTTCTTCCCGGATACATTACACATGCTTCTAAGTTTTTATCTCGTGGTGGTATCGCATTAGCAATAATTTTGCAATCATGCCGAGATTCAGACTCTTTCTTAAGAACATGACGAAACCACCTGACACATCCATGCAGGCGATGAACATAGAGCCCCTTTCTATTAGGGTCCTCAATTTTCAATAAACGGCTGTCCCATTCACCCAGCAATTTTAGAGGATTTTTAATACCTGTCTTAAGGCGCACATTATTGGATACGTTAGTCCAGATACCTTCAAGGCCAATGTCATAATTTGTAGTGAAGTAATCGAGTACTCCTCTGTTTACATCAATAATAATTTTCAGAAATTCAAAAATAGTTTTCATTGCCTTTAGATTCTGAGGTGGTTGTCCATAATGATCAACAATTACTCTATCAATAATATTTCGGCCCTGACTAATTTTTTGAACAAATGCAGAATGCTGAAATCGATTGGGGATTGTTGAAAGAAATTCTTTTTCGAGAAACTGGTCTAGGCGAATATTGTTACACAAATCAAGATAATTGGAGAAGCGCCATAATATTGCTTCGAAATCGGTATATTCTCCTTTTGATACTAGACATTGACGAACCTGTTGAAATAAATATGACAACTCACGTTTTTCTTTGGCAGTTGTATTTGGCGCATATTTTGCAATAGCTGATTCAAAATCAAAGAGAGTAGAATACCCCAGAGGAGCAGATGCTCCGGCACCGGCAATGATTATCGCATGTGGGTGGGCCGCATTCTTTTGATTAACCATATTCTTTTTCTTACTTTCTTAGTCTCTTTTACCCGCATTTTTTGAAAGAGTAGTTATTAAATAAGGAATGCATTTTAGTAACAGCCACATTAACGCTCTTCCCCATTGCGAAATCTGCCTGAATTATAGCTAAATAACCAATAAAATAACTACAAGAACTTCTGGGATAATAACTTTTCTCTGTGTTTAAGTTTCACTTATCCCCCTCTTCTCCCCCGAATAATCCTAATTTGCCTCAAAAGGCAATTTTTTCTGTCTTGCAGTGCTTTCATGCGGCGATATTCTGAAATTAAATAATCAAAAGGTCGCATGGAAAATATTCACTTCATAAGTCTAAATAACTGCCTTAGGAAATACCGCAGAGCAAGGGGTTTCAAGCAGAAAGATGTTGCAAGAATCTTAGGACTAAGAGGTACGAGTATGATCTCACGCTGGGAGAAGGGCGGCTGTCTTCCGGATTCACTCAATATCCTCAGGCTGTCCATTCTTTACAGGACAATGTAAGATGCGTTGTTTATTGATCTCGTCAGGAGATTAAGAGAGGAACTGTGCAAAAGAGAGAAAGAGGTTATGAAACTGGAACATCGATGAAATAAGAGGCAGGCAAAATTAAAAGGATGAGAATCCTGGTATCTTTTGAAGTGCCAGAAAAATCTATGGGAATAGCCATTTTTCTGGGCACTGAACTCAGGGACCGGAGGATAAAATCCCTCGAAGGAAAGTGGTCGAAAGAAAAGATGAAGAAGACTATAGAAATTATTTCCAGCCTGATTGAGCGATAGGCGCTGATGATCAGTATGATAACAGGCGATGAATGTCTGTCCGTCCTTCCTTCTTGAAGGGTCAAATCTTCATTATTCACAATTTATTGCCTGAAGAAATACATTGAATTATCAGGTTGAACAATTGTGTGCATTTCTGTAAGATATCAAGATATTACTGAACTCGCTCAAAATCCATCTCAAATTTAAACTGTGTATTTTAAACGTGACCAAAACGTGACAGAACTTGGTGGAAAGCGTAGAAAATATGCTATCGGGAAGAAATTACAGAATCCTAAAAAAGCTATTAAAACTAATCAGTTAAGCTGAAATCCAAGCTGGAAGCCATTTTGCGAAAATCCTTCTTTTAGCGTCCTAAGTCCAACGCGTCTGCCAGTTCCACCACTCTCGCATGATTGATTTTAAAGGATTGTTCGACATCAGGTCCAACATTCTCACAGGCAACT
>JBAZWR010000019.1:0-25604 GCA_041660325.1 Thermodesulfovibrionales bacterium
CAAGCAAACATACCAAGGTCGATTGTTCAGCATGTCATCACAACAAACATGGGTATATACCCTCCTGCATGGAATGTCATAAACCGCATTCCGCAAACCAGACCGTAAAGGACTGCCTGGTCTGTCATCCCGTGCACTCACCCCTGGTGATCAAGTATCCTGAGAATACCGCCAACGATGTCTGCGGCGGATGTCACAGTGCCGTGTATAACAAAATTAAAAATACCGCAAGCAAGCATGGACAGGTTGCCTGTGCAAAATGTCATACCAGGCACAAATATCTTCCGAAATGCGAGGATTGTCATGCGAAGCCTCATGGAGAAAGTCTGCTGAAGAAATTCCCGAATTGTCTGCAGTGTCACGGAGATGTACACGACTTGCCTGCCAAGTCGAAATAAAAATCAACATATTCCCCCGGGAGTTAACCTCCCGGGGGAATACCTTCTTTTGTCTCGTTCCTAAACATAACGTAATAAATAAAAGCGTATGTCATTCCCGCAAGTGAAGCGCGTCGGGTCTCCTCAGCGACTCGCCGGGGCGAGAATCCTTTTTAGAAACCATCGGAAAGATTCCGGACAAGCCGGAATGACAACCTATGCGAGCTTGTTATGATCAAAGATTTATGACGCTCTGTATAAATTGTGAAGAAGTCCTTATTGCATCGGCACAGTTTTGCCATAGTACTTTAGTTTTAAAAGATTTAAAACTAATATCTAATTGATAGAACGTCGGAATATCGTTGACAAGACCATTGAAATCTACATAAACTAATACATTGGATATAAAGGATATTTTTCTTATTATGAAATCGATGCAGATGGAGTTTGTTTATGAAAATATTTAAAATTTCAGTTTGTTTCTTTTTTTTATTTCTTGCCTTTGGACCTATCGGCAACATAGCTCTTGCAGCCGAAGAGAATCTCTGTCTTGTTTGTCACGTGGATTTCACAAAACCCGCAAAAAGTAAACATGGACCTGTAAAAATGGGGTGTACGACCTGTCATCAAAAGGTGGAAGGGAAAACTCATCCCGACCAGAAAGGAAGCATTAAGCTTACACAGGAAATGCCCGGGCTTTGTTTCACTTGTCATGATGAAAAGGCATTCAAGGCTAAAACAGTTCATACTCCCGTAACTGTAGGATGTACATCCTGTCATAATCCACATCAATCGAATGCACCCAAGCTTCTTGTGAAGGATGTACCCGGCATCTGTTATACCTGTCATGATGAAAAGAAATTCAAAGGCAAATCCGGACACACAAATATAGGTATGTGTACGGGGTGTCACTCTCCTCACAGTTCAAATATAAATAAACTTCTGAAATCCGAACAGCCTGAACTTTGCTTTGCCTGTCATGAAAAAGCAAAATTTGCAAAGAAGTATGTACACTCGATAATACCTACGGGAGGATGTACGTCATGCCATACACCCCATACTTCTGAAAACCCCTCGCTTCTTTTAAAGGATAATGTTGAGGTGCTGTGCCTTGAATGCCATATAGGCAAGAAAGACGGCAAGCACATAGTTAATATTCCGGGCAAAAGGATCCATCCCATTAATGGAATAGATCCATCAACTGTGAAGATGATAAAGGTCCCTGATCCAAAGAGGCCGGGGAAGGAGATAGAAATAGTGGACCCCAAGAATACAGGCAAAGAAATGAACTGTGCAACCTGCCATAACCCTCACAGTTCTGATTTTAGCAAACTCTTTACACAGAAAAATATATGTGCAAGATGTCACAAATATTATTAGGATGAAAGACACGTATTGATATGAAATGCATGAAGAAATATTTTGCCGTTTTGTTTTTTGCCCTGACCATAATTATCTCAGGCTGTGCGACGTCTCCTTCCGGTCCTACAAAGCCTACGGGCACATTTGTTTGGCCTATTCCACCGGCCTCTCCAAAGATCAAATGGCTCACGCAGTGGTCGGATAGATATGATTTTGGAAAACCGAACGAAGTTCTTGAATTTCTTATAGGGAAAGAGCGCACGGAAAGATTGCGCAGGCCGAATGGTGTCGTGGCAGATGCTGAAGGTAATATCTATGTCGCTGATTCTGAGATACGCACCATTTTTGTTTTTGATATCGGGAAAAAGACCTTGAGATTTCTGGGGATGGGTACAGTCGCCGGTCCCATAGGTCTCGCCGTGGACAATAAAAGAGGCATTCTGTTCGTTTCAGATTCAAGGCTCGATAAAGTTTTTGGTTTTGACAAAACGACGGGGGATATTGTTATTTCCCTTGGCGGGCCCGGAGAGTTCAAGAATCCTTCGGGATTGGCCTATGATGATCAAAGAGAGCGACTGTACGTAGCTGATACCCAAAATCATGTAGTCAAAGTCTTCGACAAGGACGGAAGGATCCTTTTTAACGTAGGGACGAGGGGCACGGAGAATGGAGAATTCAATTTTCCCAGCTATATTGCACTTGACCGAAACGGCAGACTCTACGTTGTAGATTCGTTTAATTTTAGAGTTCAGATATTCGATACGAACGGGAAATTCGTTAAGAAATTCGGCAAGTTAGGAGATGCTTCCGGAGCATTTTCGAGACCGCTTGGCATCGGAGTGGATTCAGAGGGCCATACCTATGTAGTCGATGCCGCATTTAATAATTTTCAGATTTTCGATGAGGAGGGCAAACTTCTCCTGTGGGTCGGAAATCCCGGCAGCAGGCCCGGCGAGTTCTATCTACCTTCAGGCATGTATATCGATAAAGAAGACAGAATCTATGTCACCGATACCTTTAATCGAAGGGTCCAGGTTTTTCAATACCTTAAGGAGAATAAATAAAGCTTTATTAGCCTTTTTGTTTCGCACTCCCAGGCATGAAAAGAGTGATATGATTCGGGGTGGGAATACTCTTCTGCTGCACTTCCGGTTGAAAACAGATCATTTGGAATATTTTCTTACTCATTTTTGAATACATAAAATAATTTACTGAATGGATGACTGAGGAGAAAAGATTTGGGGAACCGTACCCTTGTGCGCCATAAATCAGTAACGATTTGGTTATGTCTATTCATAATTAGTTCTTCAATATTATTCCTAAGTTCAAGAGCTGCTGCACAGATGACGGTGGCATACCCCAAGAAATTTACTTTATCCGGGCTCATTGAGGTATCTTATAATGATTATCTTTTCCAAATACCTTCGTTAGGAAAAACCAATGAATATCATACGTCCTTCATACAGCAAACCTACGGGATCGGAGTTGGGGGATTCATCTACCACCCGCGACTCGCGGTCTTCACTGCAGCCATAAAATTCCGGGACAGCAGACAGTTGGCTGGAGTGGGAGGGAAAGTGAACTCTCAAGTTTACGGAGGCAACTTTCTACTTACGTTTCTTCCTTACAGGCCTGTTTCGTTTGATATCTTTGGGGGCTACAATCATGACACAATTAATCCCGTCGGAAATTTTATCAACTCTCAATGGGCGGTCACCCAAAACTTGAACGATATATATTATGGCGCACGTTTAAAGATCCTAAAGCGCTCCTGGCCGCTCATTAGACTTGAGTACGAACACCGTTCAAGCGATCTTTTTAACCCCGGGCAAGGATACGGAAAAATTGCGACAGATGAAGTTACATTAGATATGCGTGGATCTTTGCGTTTCTTGAATACTATATATTCAGGGTTATTCAGGTATGTAGATTTTTCGAGTCCTGCCGTCAGTTATAAATCTAAAGAAATGCAGGTGAATTTGCGCAGCGATATAACACGGGGAGTAGCCTGGCAAAACACCTTCAATTACTCCGACATAGATACCTCCAAGCTGCTCAGTGTCGGCTCTAATCTTAATATTAGAAGGAACGAGATTTTCAATCAATATTATGCGTATCAATTTTATCGCTCTGAGCATCATTTTGCAGGCCTTGAAACACAGGGGATTGCAGCTCAAGACACGACACAGACAATAAATTCCCTGACGGGTTCCTGGACATACAGGTTTGTCAATGGTCCGGTGAGTTCTCTTTCACTGAATTACGGCACCGAAGCCGATAATAATGAAAAAGCAAAGTTCTACGGAATAAATTTCAGCGTTAGCTATGGAAGGCCTTTGCTGGGATTAAGCTTTTCTCCCCGATACAGGTTCCTGCTCAGAAAAGATGATTTACGCGGAGAACTGCTTGAAAACAATCTCGAACTCAACCTTGTCACAAAAAATGTTTCCTGGGGCACAATATATTCTAACTACTCCCTGACTGTCTCTAACGAAAAGGTTAAGGCTAATCAAGCGACCACGGATGAATTTGGAGATCCGGCTGTGATGCTGAAAGAGACTAAGATCGACAGCATAATCCATTTGCTCAGAGCAGGACTGAGGGGAAGAGCACCCGGGAAGAGATTATCAAGAGCCGTATGGAACATAGAAGCTGTAGTCTTTCTTTCAGATTCAACTATAAAGAGGCCGCTTCCACCATCTGCTTTCGATGAGGAGGTGGACCAGACATCTCAGACTGAGACAATCAAGAGAAGTGTCCGACGCTACAGCCTTCTGGGACATCTGGCTTATCCAACCGGATGGGCGTCGATTTTCTTCTCCACCGGTTATTCTATCGGAGAATCTAATGGAAGAAGTCTCAGAAGGTTTTTTTATGAGGAACGGATTCAATATCCAATCCTTAGAAATCTTACCGTTTTGGCAAGATGGAAACAGTTATGGGAAAATATTCAAGACACTCCTTCCCGAAGAGTCGATGAATATGATCTCACAGCTGAATACAGGATAGGACGGACAACGCTGAGCGCGGAAGGTTCGGTCTTGAGGTCTACTACTGACGCTTTTGATATCTACGTAAGGAGATTTTTCCTGAAGCTAAGAAGGACGATATGATTAATCTCTTGTCACCTGTTGCAGCTTCGCTGAAACCGCGCGCCGGCTTTCTACTATTTGCTTTATCACTTCTGTTCTTCACAGGGTCATGCGCTGCGCCTCAGGATACGGATCTAAACCTTGCCGGTACAGGCCTTGAGCAGGTCATTGTTTGGCCTCAGCCTCCTCAGAAACCAAGGATTCAATATCTGAAAAGCATCTCGGGACCTGACGACATAGAGATAAAAAAATCCTGGTTGAAAAAAACTTTCGATGATCTCTTAGGGAAAGAAGAGAGGAACATAGCTATGCTACGGCCTTACTGCGTATTTGGCGATGCCGACAAAATATATGTGACCGATCCCGGCATCCAGGCAGTGCATATTTTTGAAGTAGTTGAAAAGAATTATTTTCAGATAAGGAATTTCCGCGGAGAGGCGCTTCTATCTCCGATCGGCATAGCAACTGATAAGAGCGCTATATATCTTACCGATTCCATGTTGAAAAAAGTATTTGTATTTGACAAAAAAGGGAATCCGTTGAAAGAGATAGGAAAACCGGAAAGCTTCATAAGACCGACAGGCATCGCTATAGACGAAGACAGAATATATGTGGTCGATACACATGGCAATAGGGTGTCAGTATTTTCGAAGAAGGATGGGAACTTTTTATTCCAGTTCGGCAAGCGTGGTACGGACAATGGTGAATTTAATTACCCGACGCATATTTTCATCGGGAAGGACAAGCTTCTTTATATAACTGATTCCATGAACTTCCGGATCCAGATATTCAATCGGGACGGTAGTTTTCTCTCAACTTTTGGTCGGCATGGTGATGGGTCCGGTGATTTTTCGAAGCCCAAAGGGATCTCAGTGGATTCCGAAGGACATATTTATGTAGCCGATGCTCAGTTCGATAATGTTCAGATTTTTGATCGTAAGGGCAGACTGCTTCTCGTTTTTGGAAACACAGGCCGTAAAAAAGGACAGATGGTCCTCCCCGCCGGTGTTTTTATTGACGACCGGGACAGGATATATGTGGCTGATTCTTTCAATAAAAGGGTCCAGATATTTCAATACTTAACTGAACAGAAGCAATAGGAATAAGACTTTCTCACACTGTCCTTACGAGAACTACGTACGGTGTGCAGGTGTAGGTATAGTGTATAATAAAGTAGTATGTGGAGAAAGAGATTGCGCCCGGAAAGAAATTTAAGATATTTGATTTTGCATTGCGCAGCTTATATCTTCTTAATTCCTCTTACAGTTTTTGCGGGGGTTGGAAACACCAAACATAATCTCTCTGTTTCAGGCCCCGGTCCTTCACAGGCAACTTCGGAGACCGAAATTTGCATCTTCTGCCATACTCCCCATAATGCAAGCCCTGGTGCCCCCTTATGGAATCATGAACTTTCGACAGTCACTGATTACATAAATTATTGGAGTCCGACACTAAAGTCATATGCATCTGCAGAGGATGCCCCACCCATCGATGGCTTCTCAAAACTCTGCCTCAGTTGTCACGATGGAACTGTTGCTCTCGGCGCCTTAATCAACCGTGGTGATACCGTGGAAACAGTTCCTGATTTCATTACATTCGGCATGGCCGGGTATATCGGGACAGACCTCTCAGGAGGACACCCTATCTCAATTATTTTTGATCAGGCTCTGGCAAATGCAAGAAATGCAGATCCGGAACTTTTGCAGCTGAATTGGCCGATTACCGATAAAGACGTAAAACTTTATTCCACGCAGGGAGGTAAGGGAGTGCAGTGCTCTTCATGTCATGATCCTCACGGAGGCAAAGGAGATTCCGGCTCTCCCCCTTTCTGGCAGAAAAAGACTTACGACGACGTATGCCTTGTATGCCATAATGCTGCGCCGCCGGGGGACGGGCATTAAGGATGAAAGCACGTTTAAACGACAATAAGCATAAGCTTTTCCCCTGGATTGTTTTGTTGGCCTTCTTGTCAATAGCTTTTTCCCCTGCTGCTTCGCTATCTCTGGGGAATAGCCTTCATCTTGATAAAAACAAATTGCCTAAAGGCTGCGGCAGTTGCCACAAAGGGCATGGCATGTCTAACACTCCGATGCTTCCCGAAGGACGGGACGTCTTCTGCTTCCGGTGTCATGGAGCGAACTCGAATTATCAGAACCCAAAGGATAAAGTATATATTGCGAGTGGTGTTGCTCTTCCGGATCTCCAGAAAGAATTCAACAAACCTTATCGTCATCCTGTTGAACTCACCGGCATCCACAAACATAGTGAGATCCTGCCTGAGACAGACCGTTCAGCCCAAAGGCACGCTGAATGCGCAGACTGCCACAATCACCACTATGTCACACGGGAAAATAAATCGGTTAATATCAAAGGAGTGAGCAGTCAAGGTCTGACTGTTCAAAATATTAA
This sequence comes from Thermodesulfovibrionales bacterium, assembly GCA_041660325.1. Taxonomy (GTDB): domain Bacteria; phylum Nitrospirota; class Thermodesulfovibrionia; order Thermodesulfovibrionales; family SM23-35; genus DYFC01. The sequence goes on from JBAZWR010000019.1 coordinate 7,241, forward strand.
TTCCGAATATGAACTTTGCTTTAAATGCCACTCGTCGAGCGCCAATCTGCCCGCTGACCAGAGGAATAAAAGAGAACAGTTCAATAGTTCAAATCCCTCCTTTCACCCCATCATATCGCAGGGCAAGAACAGGGATGTCCCGAGTCTTCTCTATCCATTGAATGCATCGAATCTCATAAAATGCACGGACTGCCACAACAATGATGACTCTTTAGGGCCGAAGGGACCTCACGGTTCCAATTATGAACACATTTTGAAGAAAAATTTTACGCTATCGGAGGGGTCGGAAGGCCCGTATCAATATGAGCTTTGTTACTCCTGTCACAGGAGAGAGAGCATTCTTGCCAATGAAAGCTTTTTTTACCACGACCTTCACATTTCTGTTGTGAACACTTCCTGCAGGACATGCCACAATCCTCACGGAAGCACTCAGTATAGTCATCTTATTGAATTCGACACTATGATAGTCAGTCCATCAAGCAAGGGGTATATTGAATTCAGATACCTGGGTAGAAAAGCCGGGGAATGTTACCTGAACTGCCATGGGAAAGACCATAATCCCATGTCATATCCTACCGCACAAAGTCTCAAGTCATCTTCTTCACGCTCTCCCGGCAAGTCTCTTCGCTATTAGCAGAATCTGCCGGATAGAAAATATCTTAAAAAGCAACGGCAGGATTATTGGGGCGGAACGGCGTTAATCTCCTTCACGATCATTTCAACTGCGACCTCCACCTTGCCTTCGATTTCAGGGGACAAACTCCCCGACTCGGTTTGCGTATCCACGGGAACCACTCCGATGAAGATCGTTTCGGGACACGCGCCGAGTAACTTCATCTGGTCCAGTGTTTCCATAAGATGCCACTTTGCAGTATCCGTCTTTCCATTCACCAGGATCGGCACCTCTTCCTGTTTAAGACGCACCACGGTCCCCGGTTTATCATTGGTATGAAAAATATCCACAATGATTAGTTTGTCCTTTCCTTCCATGATGTGCGGGACCATACAGGCTGAGAAGCCTACTTCCATCAAATCCACATTCCCGGGAAGTCCGCGCTTCTCTAAGGCTTTTGAAACATGATAACCAAACCCATTATCAGTAAAAAAAGGATGACCACAACACAGAATCAGAATGTTTTTTCGCATTTATTAACTCTCCCTTGCCTTTGTTATTAATGCCTTCATCTCCCGGACAGCCTCCTCCATTCCTACAAGAACTGCCCGCGCTACAATACTATGTCCGATATAAAGCCCCCTCAAGTCCTTAACAGATGCAATTCCGGAAACGTTAAAATAATTAAGACCGTGCCCTGCGTTTACCAGAAGTCCTGAATCCAGGGCACACTTTACTGAACCGATAATCCGCGAGAATTCCTTTTTCGCCTTTAATACTTTTGCATTCGCATACATGCCGGTATGTAATTCGACCATATCGGCACCAATCTCTCCGGATGCATTGATATCATCATGGTCCGGATCGATAAACAGACTTACCGGTATGCCCACGCCCTTTATTTTCTTAATCGCTTCTGACAAGGTCCTTTTTTGTGACTGAATATCAAGTCCGCCTTCCGTAGTGAGTTCCTGTCTTTTTTCAGGAACGAGCGTCACCATATCCGGCCTTATCTTCGATGCAATGCCTATCATTTCTTTGGTTGCCGCCATTTCGAGGTTAAGTTCCACCGGAACAAATTCCCTCAATATCTTCAAATCCCTGTCCTGAATATGACGTCTGTCTTCTCTAAGGTGGACTGTGATGCCGTCTGCACCCCCAAGGACAGCCAAGGTCGCAGCCATGACCGGATCAGGCTCAATCCCTTGCCGGGCCTGTCTAAGCGTAGCGACATGATCTATGTTAACACCCAGTAACATAAACACCTCTACGAGTTAACAGATCCTCGGCAATTGGTCTCCGGAGAGCATGTCGATCATTCTCGTGCCGCCGATTACGGTTTTTAAAAGGATCATACCATTTGGTTTTTTCCGGACCTCGCCGATAATGCACGCTTCCCGCGCCAGCGGGTTCTTTCTCATGATCTTGACAAGCGGCTCTGCCACATCACTACTTACAATTGCAATAAGTATCCCTTCATTGGCGACATAAAGCGGGTCAAGCCCAAGCAATTCACAGGCGCCTTTGACACCCAACGGCACCGGTATGGCATTTTCTTCAATTGCAATGCAGTACCCCGAATCTACGGCAATCTCCTTGAGGGTTGTTGCAAGGCCGCCTCTGGTAGGGTCCCTCATGGCATGGATTTTCTTTGTCTTTCTCAGCATCTCACGGACGAGGCCGTTCAACGGCGCCGTATCGCTTAAAACAGGCGGATTGAACGTAAGACCATTTCTCTCCGCTATAATCGATATCCCGTGATTTCCGATAGGACCGCTCAGGATAACCTTGTCAGTCGGTTTAACTCTTAAAGGATTTACGTCAACACCTTCATCAATCACTCCTATGCCCGATGTATTAATAAAGATGCCGTCACCCTTCCCCTTATTGACTACTTTTGTATCGCCTGCAACTATTCTAACACCCGCCTTTTGCGCCGCCTCGGACATGGATGAAAGGATCTTTTTTAGATCTTCAAGAGGGAACCCTTCTTCAAGGATAAGCCCCGACGAAATATATAGCGGTTTTGCCCCTACCATGGAGAGGTCATTTACGGTCCCGTAGACGGCAAGCTCTCCGATATTGCCGCCGGGGAAAAAGACAGGCGATACGACATAGGAATCGGTTGTAAAGGCTATTTTCCCTTTGCCGGTCCCTTTAAGCACGGCAGAATCATTGAGCGCCTTTATGTCGAATTCAGGTACAAAATGCTCCCTGATAAGCTGATACATCAACTTCCCCCCGCTGCCATGTCCAAGCAGAATCCGCTCCATTTTATTGTCCTCCAGATAAATTTTAATATTTTAACATATACAATGCATAAAGGGTCCAAGGGGTTAAGGAACCCTGTCTTTTATGGCGGTATCCAGATATCTGAAAGATATAACGGCAGTTCGGCTGCGCATACCGGCCCTACCCGTGCGTTCCATCCGGTCAGGGTTTCTATCTCATTCTTCAAGGATGATGCAAGGCCGGGTATGATAATATCTTTTGCGGTAACCTTGTTTTCCATGCCTGTCTTTATCAGAGAATTATATATTCTATCGGCCGTCAGGGTTTCATAAACCATAGACATATCCACTGTGTTTCCATCGGTATCAACAAACAATAGATAGAAGGGGCATATCGTTGTACCAAGAACAGTTAGAAGTACCTGTTCCGTGTATTCATTGTTCCCGGATATAAGCGTCAGAGACCTTTCACCAGGCTGATTGAGCTCTACAAGACCGGTAAATGCCGGGCGTGGATGCGTAAGCAATGGCACCTCCGGCCAGATTTCTTCGATCTTTTTGACGGCTTCGAAGGCATATGCCTTGTTTCTGCCGATAAAAGAACATTCCTGCGGGAATTTTTCTCCTCTTTTTATTGCATCGATAAAGGAATCACAGGAGGAGAACCCGCATTGAACGCAGTCATTTTGATTCAGATATCTTTGAAAATCTATTTTGTCTATATATAAATCTGCTTTTGGCAATAAGGCCACCTGCTTAATACTTTTTCTTCATTATACGCAGGTATTATGATTAGGGTATATGATTGCATAGGGTCAAATTATAGGTTTTGCCGTTCATTGTCCATTGTTAATTATTATTTCCTACTATTTCACCACTCCTGAATACTTGTAATACGCCGCGCAGCTGCCTTCGGTGCTTACCATACAGGCGCCGACAGGGTGTTCGGGGGTGCATGTCTTTCCAAAGAGTTTGCAGTCCGTGGGTATCTTAATGCCTGTGAGCACCTGGCCGCACTGACAGCCTTTCGGCTCCTGTGAGTCAGGGACTTGAATATTCAGCACGCGGTTAATGTCCAGACGAGCTTTATTCGCTTTTAAAGCCAGACCGCTTCCCGGTATCACGCCGATACCCCTCCAGTTTGCGTCACAGGGTTCAAAGTATTCATTGATCAGGGTCACGGCCTTCCTGTTGCCTTCGGGTTTCACAACCCTCGTGTACTGGATCTCAACTGCCGCCCTGCCCTCGGCCATCTGGGTCATAAGCATCATAATAGAGGTCAGGATATCTTCCGCATCAAACCCGGTTACAACCGACGGTATTTTGTAATCGGACGCAAGAAATTCATAGGGAGCGGTACCTATAATAGCGCTTACATGCCCGGGAAGAATAAAGCCGTCGATCTTTAAATCCGGAGAACTAAGCAATGCCTTGAGTGCCGGCGGCACAACTTTATGTGCGGAGTAGATATAGAAATTGCCGGCCCCTGCGCTTTCCGCCTGGAAAAGGGTCCCGGCAATGGACGGCGATGTCGTCTCGAAACCTGTTGCAAAGAAAACCACTTTTTTGTCTTTATGCTTCAAGGCAAGCTCAAGGGCGTCCATAGGAGAATAGACAATTTGTATGTTTGCGCCTTCAGCCTGCGCATGAAAAAGCGATTGTCTTTTGCTGCCGGGCACCCTCATCATATCGCCGAAGGTAGTAAGCACAAAACCGTCTGTTTTAGAAATTGCCATAGCAATGTCTACATCCTTGATGGGAGTTACACAGACAGGGCATCCGGGCCCGCTGAGAAGGCTTATCTCTTTTGGTATGACTCCTCTGATACCGTGTCTGAATATGGCAACGGTATGCGTCCCGCAAACCTCCATCAACTTAACGGGTCTGCCGATAGCTTTTGTAAGGCTGTGTATCCTCTCGATTATCTTTTGCATTGTCGACTCCTTCTATAGAAATATTCTAAAAACTAATATCTAAATACTAAATAGAGTATGTGTATAAACTGCTATTCCGATAAAAATTCGTCATTCTCGCGCCCGCCCCAGCAGGTTCGCCGGGGAGAAAAGGCGGGTCACCTCAGCGACTCGCCGAGGCGAGAATCCAGTCTTTTCAATGGGTTCTGGATCCCCCGGTCAAGCCGGAGGATGACAACCAACGACTTTATAAACAGACTCTTAACAAAAAAAAATGACAATATTTTTCGTTTAGTATTTAGATATTCGATATTAGGAATTTCACTCAATCCCTGCCTTTATCCTCTCCCTTATTATATACGCCTGGCCGAGAGATATTCCCGCATCATTCGTCGGGACCTTGTCGTGTATATGCACTTTCATGCCTTTTGACAGGAGTCTGTCAACCGTCCTTTCAAGAAGATACATATTCTGGAAAACCCCTCCGCACAGGGCCACATCTTTCAGATTATACAAGGATGAAAGTCTTTCAACTACCCTTGTGATAGCAGTTACGACAGAGTTATGGAACTTTGATGATATAATACCTTTATCCACTCCCTTTTGCATATCCTCAATGATTCTCAGCAGAGCCGGAGAAAAATCGACCTCCATTGTATCCCCGGATTTTATATCAACAGGGTAGTCATCGGCAATATCAGGTCTTGCTGCGGCTTCAAGTGCGATTGCAGCCTCTCCCTCGAAGGTGCTCTTATCACATATGCCCATCAGGGCGGATACGGCGTCGAATAACCTTCCCGCACCGGATGAAAGAGGCGAGAACCGTTTTTTATCTATAATATTCAGAATATCCTTTATTTTATGCTCACCGTATCTTTCAATAAAACCTGTGGATTCGAGATATTCTCCGGTCTTGTCTCCGGCGCATTCTTTGATATAACTTACCGCTATCCTCCAGGGTTCTTTTAAAGCTCCTTCTCCGCCCGGCAAAGGAATATTTTTCAGATGTCCCGCCCTCTTAAAACCTTTTATATCAGCGATTAGAAATTCCCCGCCCCATAGGTTCCCGTCCGTGCCGTATCCGGTACCGTCGAAGGCAACCCCTATGATCTTGTCCTTGAGGCCCTTTTCAGCCATAATTGAGCCGACATGGGCATAGTGATGCTGGACGGGGATTTTCTTTATGCCTTCCTGTCTTAATGCCCATTGAGTAGAAAGATACATGGGGTGAAGATCATATACAAGCGCTACGGGATTCACCCTGTAGACGTCTTTCAGGTTCCTGAGACTTTCTTCAAAGAATTGTAGTGTCTCATAGTTTTCCATGTCCCCGATATGCTGGCTCGGTATGGCAAAACTCCCTTTTGTGAGCGTGAATACATTTTTCATGTCAGCGCCGCAACCCAATACCTCCGGCCCATCTTCATGAAGCTGAATCGGATCAGGTACATAACCCCTTGAACGACGGATGAAGTATGTCAGCGATCGCGATACGCGGGTTGTCAATTGTGATTTTTGGCTATTGACAATCGACTCTTGACTGATGACTTTGACGACCGAATCATCCACCCGCATAAAGATGTCCCTGTTATGAACAAGAAAAGCCTCGGCAATGTCGAAAAGTTTTGATACAGCCTCATCGTTGTCGATAACAATCGGCTCCTCGGAAATATTCCCGCTTGTCATGACAAGGGCATCGAAGTTCGAAACTAAAGATGAGGTACGTGAATAAGGATAATGAAACAGGAGATAATGTAATGGGGTATATGGGAGCATAAAGCCGATGCAGGGGTTGTTCGGAGATACTGCATCCGGAAGGTTATTCGGCAATTTTTTCAGCAGGACGATCGGCCGTCTGTTGGAAGTTAAAACTTCCTCTTCTTCCCTGGAAACTTCACAAAATTTCCTGATGGTCTCGATATCAGGGCACATGAGCGCAAACGGTTTATTGCTCTTTCTCTTTTTCAGCCGCAGTTTCTCAACGGCCTCTTTGTTCGTAGCGTCACAGGCGATATGAAAACCGCCGAGACCTTTGACGGCAATGATAGCTCCCTGCTTGAGAAGCATAATTGTTTCTTCTATCGGGTTTTGTATTTTGTTTGGACTTTTGACTTTCTGATTTTTAATTTTTAATTTTGTCGCCCCAGGCGACTCGCTGAGGCGAGATTTCTGAATTTTATATTTCAATTCAACCTTCGGCCCGCATACAGGACATGCATTAGGCTGAGCATGAAATCTCCTGTCCCGCGGGTCATGGTATTCTCTGCCGCAATCAGAGCACAATTTGAAAACCGACATCGTGGTATTTGGTCTGTCATAAGGGACCGATTTTGTTATTGTATATCTCGGCCCGCAATTGGTGCAGTTTATAAACGGATACAGGTATCGCCTGTCATGTTCATCGAGCATCTCCCGGAAGCAGTCTTTGCATATGGACACATCCGGAGAAACAAGGGTGAAACTACCCTCGTCCCTGCTTTCTCTTATCTCGAAATCCTTATAGCCTTGGTAGGGGATTGAGCCGGTCTCTACGCTCATTATCTGCGACAAAGGCGGGGCGTCTCTGGTGAGCCGGTCAATAAAGGCGCCGCTTTCCTTGCCTTCTATCTCGATCGTAACGCCTTTTGACGAGTTTATGACAAAGCCTTTGAGATTCAGCGCTTTGGCGAGGTTGTACACAAAGGGCCTGAAACCCACTCCCTGTACAATGCCTTTAACTGATACCCGTGTTCCGGTCTTTTTCATCTTCCTTTTGTGTCATGCGATCATTCCATTGACCCGGATTATACAATTTCAAATAAACTTAACCGTTGCAAAAAATATTTTCAATTTGAAAGGAAGATATGATAAAAAAGCTTTTAGGCGACTCCTTAATGCACTTTTAACACTGTTCGATATGCATTGATCTGAAATGCACTTTAGGTTTAAAGTGCCGTCAGGTGAATATGGATTATCTTTTGTCGCGTTCTAAATGTTTTTTTATCATATCTTCCTTTCATTTTATACATGATGGGTAAACAATACAATAATCCCTTCAAAAAAAAACGGGCCCAGAGCTTGTTTTTAAACCTGAACCCGAATCACAGTATATCTGAAACCTTGGCCTTTTGAGTTTTTTTATTTCTTCACAATTGTTAACAACCAGTTCACCCAATCGCCGATCCCTTCGCCTGTCCTGCAGGACACATCAAATATCTTCAATTTCGGGTTGAGGGACAGTGAATCCTTCCTCATCTTTTCCAGATCGGCATTGGTATACGGAAGGAGATCAATTTTATTTATAAGTAATGCCGTTGATTCCTGGAACATCAAAGGATATTTAAGAGGTTTGTCATGACCCTCGGCAATGCTCAACAGCATGACTTTTATATCCTCGCCGACATTGAATTCAGCCGGACAGACAAGATTGCCTACATTTTCTATAAAAAGGATATCTATGTCTTTCAGCGGCAGATCATCCATGACCACCCTGATCATATTGGCATCCAGATGGCATGCCCCGCCGGTGTTTATCTGAACAACCGGAGTGCCGAGACTTTCTATCCTGCGCGCGTCGTCATCTCCGGCAATGTCCCCCTCAATCACACCAAGCTTAATCTTGCCGCTTACACCTTTTATCGTTTGTTCCAGGATAGAAGTCTTGCCGGCTCCGGGCCCGCTCATGAGATTTATGACATAAACACCCAGATCTTTAAAAATCTTCCTGTTTTCAGCCGCAAGCCGGTCATTCGCTTCCAGTATATTCGCAACGACCTTTACCTTCATTAAAAGACCTCCATCTCATCAATATTTAGTTCCCGCCCTGTATCTATCCGCAAAGACAGGTGTCCACATTTCGGACATTCCGTGACATAAGCATCATCCACCGAAAAATTGCTGCAACAGCTATTACAATAACCACTCACGGGGATCTCTTCGATGGTAAGAACAGCCTTCTCAGCCATAGTTCCGGGCTTCATTGCTTCAAAGGCAAACATGAGAGAATCCGGCATGACACCGGAGGCTTTGCCTATCTTTACTTTTATGGATTCAATTCCTTTATACCCCTGTTTCTTACAATTGTCTATTGCAATATCAAGGAGTCCCTGAGCAATAGAAACTTCATGCATTCTCTTCTTTCGAAAACCTCTCTTTCTCTTTTCCGTATGCCTCTTTCCCCGCTTCGATAGCCGAAGATAGTATGGTCTTTTTCTCTTCGTAAAGCTCTTTGCCCTTGTCGATGCCGCTTGTTACTTTCTCTTTCACGTCTTCCGCATAATCCACGGCTTTCTCTTTCACGTCTTCGGTGAACTGTCTTATCTTCTGACGTGTTTCACGGCCCGACTGGGGCGCTAAAAGCAGCGCAAAGCCCGCGCCTACAACTCCTCCAAGTATAAAGGAAAGAAAAATACTTCCTGTACCATATTCGCACTCGTCTCTCATTTTCCGCCTCCTATCCTTGAAAAAAGGTTACTCATTAAAACTCCCATGCCCGCTTTCACGCCGGCCCTGAGACCGGAAGCCTTCATCGCCGCCAATGACGTTACAGCGCTTATGAGGCCGCTTACATGACTGACGTTTTCGCCTACATCTCTGACCGATTTTGACAAAACCTTTACGTCCGACGTCACCTCATTTATATCGTCGGTTACATTTCTCAAACTCCTTAAGGTCTGCTGCAATTCCTCAAGGGTCGGTTTAAGGTTCTCTTCCGTTGTTCTCAATAAGGTATTGACTGAATGCAGCGTCTTTTTCAGTTCGATAATAAGGGATATAATATAACCGGCCAGTGCAGCTACAGCTATTGCAATGATCCCAAACCACATAGAGTTCCATGCCATGATGAAATTATACCATATTAAATAATGCATTAGAAGCAAATTATGTTTTATGGTATTCTAATAACTCATGAATGACGCTTTTTATATAAAGCGGACCCTCAGTCTTGCAAAAAAGGCCGTGGGGATGACGAGCCCCAATCCGATGGTCGGCGCCGTACTTGTTAAAGACGGGGAGATAATAGCCGCGGATTTTCACAGAAAACCCGGCACGCCCCACGCCGAAGCCCTTGTTCTATCAAAATGCGGCGGAAATGCTGCCGGCGCAACATTGTATGTGAATCTCGAACCCTGCTGCCATACCGACAAAAGGACCCCGCCGTGTACAAACGCAATCATCAATGCAGGCGTCAGGAGGGTGGTAGCTGCAATGACCGATCCGAATCCCAGGGTGTCGGGCATGGGGCTTAGGGAGCTTGCAAAGGCAGGGATAGAGGTTACGTCAGGCATCCTTGAACAAGAAGCCATGCGCCTGAACGAATTCTACATCAAATATATAACCACAGGGAAACCCTTTGTAATTCTGAAAGCAGCCATGACCCTTGACGGCAAAATCGCCACTCCGGAAGGCCGGTCAAAATGGATTACAGGTGAAAAGGCGCGAAGGACCGTGCACCGTTTGAGAAGTAGTGTGGACGCCGTTATGACTGCTATCGGTACGGTAAAAGCCGATGACCCCGGTCTAACAGCAAGGATTAAAGGCGGCAAAAATCCAATACGGATCGTTATAGATCCAAACCTCGAAACACCTCTCAACTCAAAAATCCTGCAGACTCCTCCGGAAACAATTCTTGTCGCAAACGAAAACAGCAATAGACAACGGCATTCTGAAATACCGGGCATTCACATAATCTATTTCAAAAATAAACTTGATTTGCATTGGCTGCTCGCAAAACTCGGGGAACGGCAGATTACATCGGTGCTGACGGAAGGAGGTTCGTCCTTAAACGCCCATGTTCTCGAAGACGGGATCGTCGACAAAGTCATGTTCTTTATTGCCCCCAAAATCATCGGCGGAAAAGACTCGTTTCCAGTCGTGGGAGGGAAGACCTTCAGAAGACTCGAAGAAGCTCATGCCATAAAGGATGTAACGGTAAAAAAACTCGGGGAAGACATCCTCATAGAAGGGTATATCAAAAACTGCAGACATCCAATTAAACGAAAGAACATTCGATAATTTCAATGCAGGAGTTGAAAAGTAGCAGCATCAGCAGCCAGACGACACCCTATACCATTCTATCTTTCTTTCCAATGTTCCTGATTATAATCAAAATTCAATGGATAATTAAGTGAAAGAAGAGCAATCAAATACTATGGGAATTATTCGAGCTCAAGAGCAGATCAAGATTGCGTTCTTCACCTCCTATAAGGCGTGTAACTTTGGCCTGTTCTCTGATCTCGCGAGTTCTACATCAAGTGTGCATATCGAATTCTCAGAATACAGTGGGAGTTTAAATGCAAATAAATAATCTGCAAGAAATAAGAAGGGCGAGGTGGTATTCACCTCGCCCTATTATAAGCTCTCTTGACAGTCTGTGTCAGGGAAGCAGCACACAGCTACCAGCAATATGGGTCAGAGAACTATATACCACCAGTACAAGCCCATGCACCAGAGGTCCATATCAGAGTCGCACCCTCAGTGCACGTTATTAATGTCCCGGTTGCACCAGTTGCTCCGGTATCACCAGTTGCACCAGTTGCTCCGGTTGCTCCTGCACCAGTAGCTCCAGTTGCTCCGGTATCACCAGTTGCACCAGTTGCTCCAGTTGCTCCAGTTGCTCCAGTTGCTCCAGTTGCTCCAGTTGCACCAGTTGCTCCAGTTGCACCAGTTGCACCAGTTGCACCGGTATCACCAGTTGCTCCAGTCAGGCCAATAGGGCCTGTATCACCGGTAGGGCCCGTATCTCCTATGACCGGCATGAAACTTACTTCCAATTGTGCTTGATGTGATGTGGTCTTGTTATCCTTGCTGTCCAGTTGTATTGCAATGTCCGAACCTGCAACCGGCAGAATCGCTATACCGTTATTGACAACTGCTCCGCTGACCCATTCTTTTACAAGGCTCGTAACGTCAACACCTATGAACCTTCTTTCATAGTTGGAATCAATCGGCACAGTCGCTATCAGATCTGAAATAGGCGCTATGCTCGATGATGTTCCATAAGTCAAAGCCCACTCAGTCCATCCGCTTGATGCAGAAGGGCCGACCCGCCTGACCTCATAAAATCCGCCCTTCTTTACTTTCTCTACAAAAAGAATCAGGGTGACTTTCTCTATTGCCGCCGCAGGTTTGTCCCCCAAAGGAGACAGATCAAATTTGAAATATCCTGTCTGCAAAGGAGAAGCAGTAACATTTACCGTCGGGGTATTCCAGTACGTTTTTGACGAATGGTTGGAGTCCGTATACGTATCGTCGGTAAGAAGACCCTGTGCGGCAAATGAGGCGCCTGAGCAGAATAAAACAACTGCTAAGGCAAGCAGAGTAAGAACAAGCAACTTGCTTTTACCTGTACTACACTTTTTCATGTAAGACCTCCTTTCATGATTTAAAGTTTAATTTAAGATAGCTGAAGCAAAGATGCCGAGGGACTTTATACCCTCAAAATAACTTCTGTGAAATAAAATATTTACCGTTTTCTATTATCACCCCCTCCATATATAGAAACTAAATATAGAAACTAATTCTCCTAATATTAGGCAATATCTTACTGAAAATTACTATTTTTTGCAATAAGTTATATTTTTTGTTGTTACAAGAGGTCAAGTACCTATGCACCTGCAAAAATGAAGAGGGCCGGTATCAGACACTAACGATCTCCTTCCGTCGTTTTTAGATTTTTGTCTTTTGTATGTTTTCATACTCATCCTAATAAAACCTCCGCCACCCGTGATTTCTTGATAATTATCCAGGCAATTGTTATTATTATGCCTGCTATGAAGAAGGCCGGAAATAAAAAATGAGTATCCCCTATTATGGATAACCGGATAAACAGAAAGATCGCCGTTATTATTCCATGTTACAATGAAGAACTTACTGTCGGGAAGGTAATCACGGATATTCGGAATACCCTGCCTGAGGCGGATATATTTATTTTTGATAATAATTCCACGGATAGAACCTCTGAAATCGCCCGTTCCTTAGGCGCCAAGGTTGTTAAAGAAAAACGTCAGGGGAAAGGGTTTGTTGTACAATCAATGTTCAAGAAGATTGATGCTGATATATATGTGATGGTAGACGGTGATGATACCTATGACATTTCCAGGATAACTGATATGATCGAAATGGTAAGCACAGACAACGCGGATATGGTTGTCGGCAACAGGTTAAAAACTCATACTAATCAAGCATTCAGACCTCTTCATACCTTCGGGAACAACTTGGTTTGTCTCTTGATAAACAAGCTGTTCAAAAGCAACTTAAGGGATATTATGTCCGGTTTTCGGATTATGAACAGGACTTTCACGAAAAATATCAACATCATGTCATCCGGCTTTGAGGTTGAAACAGAGATGTCGATTAAAGCTTTGAAATACGGATATGTGATAAAAGAAATGGACATAAACTACAGGGAGAGACCAGTGGGGAGCATTTCCAAGCTAAATACCATGAAGGATGGTTTATTAGTGTTAAAAACGATCTTTATCATTTTCAAGGACTACAAACCCTTGCTATTCTTTTCAGTGAGTTCCGTGATCCTGTTATTAATTTCTTTAATTTCGGGTTTTGTAGTAATTAAGGAGTTTCTGGAAACAAGGTATATTACGCATGTACCGCTTGCCATTTTTGCCTCAGGAACAATGATATTGTCGATAATCCTGTTTGTTACCGGCGTCATTCTTGATTCCGCAAACAGGAGGTTTGATGAAATTTACAATTTCATACGAAACAAAGGGTAACGTAATTATTTGCATGGATTATTTTTTTTGATGAACTGTCAAAAATTATAAAAATTCTTATCCGGTCTAATTGCCTGCATTCTTTCTTGCCCATGACAGGTTGTTCTTCATTAACTGATTATCAGGATTAATAGAAAGCCCTTTCTCGCATGCCGTTATCGCCTTGTCCCACATTTTCATTGAATTATACGAAGCGCAGATATTGTTGTGGGCACGGTCGTAGTCAGGCCTTATCTTCAGGGCCTCGTAAGATGCCCTGATGGCATCCTCAAATCTCTGCGCCTGATAGTAGCTGACGCCGAGGTTCAGGTAATTCTCTGCGGTCGGATTGGTCTTTGCCAGTTGCTCCGCCCGTTCAAGGGGTGATGACATATTTTCAGCCTCCTGTGCTGAAGGCCGCAGATTATTGCTGTTGTAAATGAAAATTGAATAACCGACTTTTTCGTCGGGTTCGCGCAGGCGCATCCAGTCATAGCAGCGGGCATTATCCAACGTAAATGGGGTTAGCAAAAGTCCGGCATGAATAGCGACCAATTCGCCGGTATCCTCGCAGGGCAGCGGTTTGGTCTTGATGCCGGCACGATTAAGAACAACACCGCCCCAGCCGAAAGGGCCGTAGGCAAGTTCCTTGATGCCTCGCGCCTGAAGCCAGCGTCGCAAATCAGCATCGCCTTGCCCCCAGTCATCACCGTTGATGGAAATTCTCCAGCCTTGCTCCGGCCCGCCGCCAAGAAAATTGAAATACATCAAATAATGGGGATGTACAGCCAAACTACTGACTGCGATCAAAGCTGCCAACACGCCGACAAAAAAAGACCGCCGGCGATTTAAACGGCAACGCAACGAGTAGCCGGCGAGCAAAAACAGAAAAGGGAAAGCCGGCAAGATATGGCGAATTCCTATTTGCATTTTGCCGTTGGAAGCCATCCAAATTAACACCAGAGGCGGCAAAACAAGAAAAAACACGTTCCACCATTCACGCGGAAGACGGGAAAACGCCCGTGAAACACCCAATCCGACGAGTATTAAAGTGGGGATTGGAAGCTTGACGAGCAACAACATTAAAAAATAATTAGGCCACCCTCCGGGACCGGCTTGGCCGAGGAAGTAAGTCCAATGTCCATGTTCTCCGACATTGGTCAATACCGACAACAAACCGCTTACATAATAAAAAGGTAAAGGAACGGGCAGCCACGCCGGCCAAAAGCGGGACAACTGTTGAGCGGCAGTCTGCAGGAAAGGAATCAGATTCCGGGAATGGGCTATATATTCCGGCGGAGTGAGAAAAACACCGTCGAAAAAATAGACTAAATTAATGCCTGTTAAGGTGGCAATGCCGACCATCAACAATCCGCCGCCAACAATCCATAGGCGCCGGGAAAAATTAAACGGAAGCACGGTGGTCGAAGTTACTGCGATAACACCCGGAATCAAAAAAAAGGGAATCAATAGAATTGCGGTATATTTGGCGGCAAAGGCAGCGGCCACAGACAGGCAGACCCAGGCCAAGCGGGTCGGGGACGGCTCTTGAAGATAACGCCACCAGGCATATAACGCAGCGAAGATAAACGTCGTTGCGGCCATATCCGTGGCTATTATCGAAGCATTGGCCAACAACGGCGGACAAAAGGCATACAGCGCAACAGGTAAAAGGGCCCGCTCGGGACCGAATAGACGCGACCCCCAGGCATATAACAGCCAACCTAGCAGTGCCGCAAGAGTCAGCATCGTAAGACGCGACCACCAAAGCAGGCGGTCTTCAATAGTGCCGACAAATGTGTTTGTAACTGCGAATAAATCGGCTCTTTCCCAGGCATCAGGTGCACTCTCGGCCACAGAATCAATTTTCATGAAAAGAGTCGGTATGGCCGCAAGCAGCCTGACCAGCGGCGGATGATCGGCATTCAGGCGGGGGTCTCCAGTTTGGAGTTGCGCCACGCCGCCGGTTAAATGTATGGGTTCATCCCAGGTCGAGGATTTGTCCCACACGCTGAGCGCTGCGGTAATAACAAAAACGGCAATCAACCCGGCCGCAAAAAAAGGCGAAAAACGAGCCTGCCAACTGACAGGAAATTGCTTTTTCATAACGATGAGAGACTAACACGATAAAAGGGAAATTATCAACCCGTTCTGTCCTCTTTATGAATGGCGGATCCTTGCCATCCAATGCTAACCGGACAGCTTATGTGCTACAGTTACGGACAGTTTTATGTGCCCGCTGCGCTGTTCAATTCCCGCCTTTGCAAGTACAATCCAATATGCTAATATAATGACATGAAAGAGAAAATACCCTCCGTAATTGTTCAAGTATAAAACAAGGCAGAATTAGTTATGGACCATTTTAATAACACACGAAGGCTATACCTTGACACAGTTAAACCGATTACAAGGTATAGTCGACGGCGAAGAATTGATATCTTGCTTGACTACGTTGTTGGCAAGAGAGTTTTGGATTTAGGGTGCGTCGAGCATGAGTCGTCAATTGAAGAAAAAAATGATTGGTGGCTGCATGGGCTTATAAAACACAAAGCTGCAAGTGTTCTGGGCGTTGACTATGACTCCATGGCAATCAACGAACTTAAAGCCCGGGGTTACAATGTCTGTGTTGCAGACGTTGAGACAATGGATCTTCATGATAAATATGATGTTGTAATTGCCGGGGAGGTTTTTGAACACCTCACCAATCATCGCTCTTTCCTTGACTCCGTGAGGCGACACCTCGCGCCGGATGGCATTTTTGTCGCAAGCATGCCAAACGCCAACTCCCTTAATTACTTTATGCAAACCTTGATATTTGGGCATGAGGTTGATGCGTGGGATCATGCCTCGTTCTTTACTCCGGTAACCTTAACGGTGCTGCTTAAGAAATGCGGGTTCGTTCCGACGGAAATTATACTCTACCAGCCTGACGAAATATTCCATCATGAAAATAAAATCCATCGCGTCATCGCGTATATATTTAACCGCTTGCAACAAATCATATGTTGGGCAAGACATTCTCTCGCAAGAGGGCTTATAGTCGTGGCCAAGAACGTTCGTGATTAGAGCGTACCGGATCATTCAATTTACTTGAATTCCCTGAAACCGAAGATGACGCGTAGTCGTAGATAACTCAGTAAGCTGCCTTAAACACTACTTTTTTCATCTTACCTCAAAATCAGGGACTTCTGTTTAGATGACGAAACCCAAGGCTATCTACCCGGTTTGCCGGGCTGTGTTAAATAAAATCCTGCCAGTGCATATGAACCATGGAAATTCCGGCGCGAAGAGCGAGTGGTTCAAAATCTATCGATCGCAGATGCGGGGCAAAGGTAATATCGTTGCTATTTTCAGGATCGAATTGAAACGCCAGATATAAAGGGTGACGAATGACTTGTTCCACGATGCGACAAATCTCGAAAATTGAAGCCGGCCTGCCCGACACTATCCAAAATAACCCACCCTCGTCTTTGGTTGAATTACCGTAAAACACCTTGTTGGCAATATATCTTGCCAGATCGCCGACATAAATATAGTCACGCAAAGTCGCCGGTGTTCCGACAATATGAGCTACCTGCCGCAATATGCCATGATGTAACAAAACCGGAATCAGGCTGCGCCGCCTCCCTTGGTATGGAATGCCATACACTGAAGTAACCCGGTAAATATATGGCATTACTCCCCTTGCATTAAGTAACGCCTGTTCCTGGTCGAGCTTGAGTTGTCCATAAGGACGGCGAGGTTTAGGTAAATCACCGCTTTCAACATGTTTACAGCCTTCAAATAACCCACCTGCGGAACTGACTAAATGAAATTCTACCGGGTTGCCGCATAGACGTTGTTGGAGTTTCTCGGCCAGTGTCAGGACAATGCTAAAGGCGATCATTTCTTTACGCACATCTTCCAAAGTGGCGGAAAAACCTGCTCGCCCCGCGCTCCAAACTATAACTACGCGCGGCCTGTAATTTCCCGATGCTAATGCTGCAAGAACCCGTTTTTCGAGGACTTGAGTTATCGCAAGAGCAGAACGTATTTGCACGGCTTCATTTTGCCAGGGAAAAGCATGCTCTTCCTCTGCAAGCCTATCGCAGGAAGTCAGCGCATCATAAATCGCTTGCCCGATTAGACCTACGCCCCAAAGAGCGATAATTTTGGCGTGAGAAACTTCAATGCTTGAATCATTATAAAGAATACGCATGGTTAATCAGTTTGCGAGAAATACTCCCGCAAGAGAACATCCAGGCTCCGGTCTACTTGAAAAAAGACCGGTTTCCCCTGGGTATGCAGTACAATATTGGTAAGATATTCCAGCGCTATGCCGAGCAACAGTGCCGAAATACCTCCAAAAAATATGATGCCGACGAATAGCGAAGACCAACCTCGTACGTCGATTTCATGAGGGGCAAACCAGGCATTGTAGAATATTCTACCGGTCAGTAACATCGCGATCAACACAGCGATAAACCCAAATGCCGCACCGCCGCGTAAAATTTTTGGCTGGGAAGAAAGGATCAGGCGGCGTGCGTGAGTCATTAGCTTACGGAAATTATAGCCGGACTTGCCGGTCTTAATGAATCTGGAATCTTCCAATACCAAATCTATGGTTGTGAATTTATCGGCGAACCAGGACAACGCCACGTCAAAATAAGTTTCATGCCCGCAAACGCTGGCGGCCGAGCGCGCAATCGAGCCGCGCATCAAGCGAAAGCTGTTGAAATGCCGTAACATGGCGTTACCAGTCGCCCAGGCCAGAAAATGTTTTATGGAACGCGAGGCAATGTCACGATAGCCTTTACGATGCACCGCCTCAAGCGGACGTGCGTAAACAATATCCACATGCCTGGTAACTGCTGCTTTTAACATGTCGATAATATGTTTGGGGCGGTGTTGGAGATCTTCATCCAACGTAGCTAC
>JBAZWR010000019.1:25614-31657 GCA_041660325.1 Thermodesulfovibrionales bacterium
CCGGCCGAGTAAAGAATGCCGGCAATCGTTGCGGGATGTTGACCGAAGTTCTTGGAAAGGGTAACGATTCGAATCCAGGCATATTGTTTAGCCAATTCTTCCAGGACTGCCGCAGAGTTGTCACTGGAAGCGTCGTCGACGAAAATGGCTTCGATGAGTTGTAGCGGAGCATTATCGTCGTTCCATATAGCGCGAAGTTCGGCAAGCTCGGCAACCAGTGCCGGAAGATAATCCTTGCCTGAGTAGATGGGAATTACTGTTGAGACAGAAATTTTTTTCATTAATTTGTCAGATATGTGATTTATTGCTTTTCACATTTAAGTATGCTTAACGGTCAAAAATAAAACGTTTCTGCAACCAATAGGACAGAATCGCATTTGGTGCGATCATCAACGCACCTGCCGCATAAGCGTTTAATCCAAAATATATGATAATAATACCAATACACATGATATTAAAGCCATAAATTAGAGCCCAAAATAAAACAAACCGACAGAATAATCGGTAATCGGAATTATTGAATACAAATTTCCCCAGCGTTTTGAAGCTAAAAAAAATACCAATAATTAACGCCAATAAGTATGCGATGGTGTAATTTAAGCCGAAAAATAATCCCAGCGCATAAATCGTATAACTCAACAGCGTGTTGATGCCGCCAATAAACAGGAAGCGGAGAAAACGCTTTTGCCATAAGTTGCCCCAAAAAGCCATTGGCGAGAAATTGGCTTTACTGCACCAGGTCATAGACCACCTTGAGTTGATGGAAAGTGTAAAAATCGCCTAAATATGAAAAGTTGAGTGGAAAATAGCGCAGCTTAGTGACGGCATAATCCCGATCAAATTCACTGTTCATCGCTCTGCTTCTTTTTTGATGACAAACCGGTAAATAATTACACGCAAAAAGGCATTAAGATATGCCATTGTATTTCCCGCTATCACATCAATGGTCTTTATCTGAAAAACCGGGTTTTGTGCGATTTTGGCAATAAAGCGGCGAAATTCACTGCCCTGCCTGGTTCCAATTTGTACGCTCCACGAACCGCGTGATACCCGAAAAGAGGCAAGAATCTCAGGCAGATAATACGCATCGCCACGGAGTAGCAGCCGAAACCAATAGTCAAGATCAATGACATAAGGTACATCAGCGTCAAACAGACCGACTTCATAAGCCAGCGACCTGCGCAGCATTACCGCAGCCGGTTCACCAATTAAATTGGTGCCACGCTGCAAACAGTGACGAATTAAAGTCATCCCGGAAATAGAGCCTATCTTCCCACGAGGATAAGCTCTTTTCATGAGTACATGCCCTTCGGCATCAATAATCGACCGGGCACAGAAAACCAGGGCAATGCGCTGCTCGATATCTTGCTCCAGCACCCTAACTTGTTTTTCTAAACAATCAGGGGTAAGCAGATCATCCATGGGCATAAGTTTAAAATAACGCCCTCGTGCTTCCTTTAGGCATCGATTCCAGTTACCCTCCGCGCCCAAATTTTCGGGATTAGACAAGAAATGTATTCTTGTATCTTGGTAACGGTTAACGATGCCTGCAATATCATCGGGAGAATGGTCATCAATAATCAATAATTCAAAATCCGTAAAATCTTGCGCGAGAATAGAGTCTATTGCCTGACTCAAGTGAGCAACTCCCCGGTAAACAGGGATGCAGACAGAAACCATTGGGATTTCACCACGGTGCATAGTTTAATGTCTCTTGTATATAGTTTGAATGAATATAACGCCCGGCGACCTTTTCCCCTGCCTTAACTAAGCTGCCTATTTGCCTGCCTTATGTCCCGTTGCCCATTCAAGGTTGTTCTTCATTAGCTGATTATCAGGATTAATAGAAAGCCCTTTCTCGCATGCTTCTATCCCTTTGTCCCACATTTTCTGTTCATTATAGGCAGCACACATGTTGTTATAGGCTGGAGCAAAATCAGGCTTCAATTTGATTGACTCTTGAGCTGCCTCAATGCATTTATCAAATTGCTTTACTTCGTAATATCTTAAGCTGAGTGTTAAATAGTTTTCCGGAGTTTTCTCTCGGGCGACTGCTTCAATCGCCGCCTGTAATTTATCTTCGCCCCCTTCTTTCTTTGCGCATCCGACAACCATGCCTGATAGAGCAAGTAATATAATTCCGACGACTAAAACCATCCCGTGTTTTTTCATAACATACCCTCCTATCCTTAAAATTGTACAGGCTACTGCAATTGTACGGGTAAGACAATATAGATGTTTACTATATCAATTGGTTCAAAGATTGTAAAGAGTCCCGGAGACTGATTCTTAAATATTTGACAAAATATGAATCAGCACTTTAAAATTTTTATACCTTATGAAAAAAAATAACAGCTCATTCATTCTTTTGTGTTCTTTAAGTTTTATTCTTCTCGTTCTGACCTATTCCAATCACTTTTACAATGCTTTTCAATTCGACGATGCACATATCATTGTGAATAATATATTCATACGTGATTTAAACAATATTCCCCTCTTTTTTAAAGATGCAAGAATGCATAGTGCTCAGCCACAAAATCAGACATATCGCCCCATGATATCCGCCGGCCTTGCCATAGACTATTGGTTAGGGAACGGATTACATTCAACATTCTATTTTCATCTGTCGACCTTTATCTGGTATGTAGCGCAATGTATATTAATGTACTTCTTTTATTTGAAAATTTTTAATAGCGCCAGACAGAATGAATTAAACAGGTATATTGCGCTCTTTGGTGCGGGCTGGTACGGTCTGCATACTGCGAATGCAGAGACGATCAATTATATCTATCAAAGGGGCGATTCGCTTTCTACCCTTATGGTTGTGGCGGGATTTTTTCTGTATGCATATTTTCCGAAATGGCGGAATCGTTATCTTTATCTAATACCGATAGTGCTCGGCATGTTTATTAAAGAACCGACCGCCATGTTTGCTCCTATACTTTTATTCTACATTATACTTATTGAGAAAAATTATTCCCTTCAAGACATTTTCAGGCTGAAAAATATCTTAGCAGGAATAAAGGAATCTTTACCTGCTTTCATTGTCTGTATTTTTTTCAGTATTTTTGTCAAAAGTATGATGTCTGAGACATACATACCGGGTGGCACGTCACGGATTCAGTACCTCATCACGCAGCCATTTGTTATTCTGCATTATTTTGTTACCTTTTTTCTCCCCATCCAATTGAGCGCTGACAGTGACTGGAAGCTTATTGCGAGTGTCCTTGATATTCGAGTAATCGTTGGTGTCTTTTTCATCCTGGCAATGCTTTATATCGCTTACTATACTTCAAAAAAACAGGAAACGCGCCCCATAACGCTCGGCATTCTCTGGTTTTTTCTGGCATTAATTCCCACGTCGAGCATTATCCCTTTGGCAGAAGTCACAAATGACCACAGAATGTTTTTCCCTTTCGTCGGACTGATGCTCAGTGTTTGCTGGTATCTTGGATTACTGATTATAAGACATGAAAAAAGCATCAGAGAAAGGTCCTCTGTCCGCATATCGATCATTGTGATAACTCTTGTGATTCTCGGCGGTAATGCGTACGGGACATATCAGCGGAATAAGGTATGGCATACAGGCGAATCGCTCTGGTACGACGTAACCGTCAAAAGTCCGCTCAATGGAAGGGGGATGATGAATTACGGCCTCTCGCAGATGGAAAAAGGTAACTATCAGACAGCTCTTGAATATTTCGGGAAAGCACTCACTCTTACTCCTTATTACTCTTATCTCCACATCAATATGGGCATTCTTAAGGGAGCGATGAACCAGCCGGTTGAGGCGGAAAAATATTTCAAAAACGCCCTGCTGTACGGTCCTGAAAATCCTGAACCATATTTCTTTTATGCACGGTGGTTGAAGAATCAAAACAGGCAGAACGAAGCCGTACTTTTGCTCCAACGCGCGTTGGAACTCAGTCCCGCACACAGTTCCGCACAAAAGCTTCTCAGTGAAATCCTCGTTGATCAAAAGAATTTAAAAATAACTTCTGAACAGACAGGGGAATCGGTAAGTGCCAAACCAACGGCTGAAAACTATCTAAATCTCAGCTTACAGTATCATCGTGAGGGAAGATATCAGGATTCAATCAATGCGTGTAAAAAAGCATTAAAGATAAAGCCCGACTATGACCTCGCATACAACAATACCTGTGCCGCCTATAATGAGATGAAGATGTGGGACAAGGCTATAGAGGCATGCGAAAAGGGGCTGAGAATCAATCCGTCTTTACAGATTATGAAAAATAACCTTTCAAGGGCCCAACAACAGAGGGCATTACATGCGGTGAGTAGCGGTGAGTAGGGGTAACAGTTTGGCTACATCATTTTTTACTAATTCACTAAAAATGAAAATCCGATGAAAGGGAAGATTTACCTGGAAGTGAAGAAGAGACCTCTTTTCATAATCAAGGAAAAGTATAATATTACAGGAGACTGGGAACAAACTCAATTGAATAATTATGACTGAGAAAACAATATTAGTAATCGATACTGACGCCGAGACTTCTCAGAGAATCAAATTCATTCTTGAATCCGAAGGCTACACCGTCCATAACTCAGCCGGCAGAAACGACAGTATTTCCGCAGCCGTAAAAATAAAGCCTTCCCTGATATTCATCAATATCGCCATGCGGGACACCAGCGGGCTGGAAATAGCCAAAGGCATACACGAAATGGAATCTCTGAAAGACATCCCTATAATTATCATCACCCCTCACGGCGGCACAATAGAGGCGCGCTACACAGCCATGTACGGCATTGTTGATTTCATCAAAAAAGCCTTCAGTCCGGAAGAACTCATCTCCAAAACCATAGATGTCGTTGAAATGAAATCTCCGGATCAACCGGCAGTCGGAGAAATATTTCCCATACAGGCGCATGAACAGGAAACCGCCGCGCTTTCCCCTGATGAAGAGCCGGTTTTAAAAGAGATCCAGGCGGAAGAAATACCTGCCCCGGAAATAGTCCCTCTTCAAGCCGCGATCGAGGGTCTTTCGGAAAAGCCTGTACCGGAATACATTCGGGAGCCGGAAGCGGCTGAGAGCGAAGGACCTGCCGGAAAAAGCGGACCGGATATCCATTCGACGGAACCCGAGGTTGCCCTGCCTGATGAAGAAATCCATGAGAATATATCAGAGACTGTCGGGAGCAAAGCCGGACGTAGAAGCATGACACTTGTTCTCTTTATTGTCCTTGTCATTACTGCAGCCGGAGCAGGGTTTTATTTCTATACCGATTCATCCGGGAAGCCGGAGACCCCGCAACCTGCGCCTGTAAAACCTCCCCAGCCCGTCATGCAGGAAGCGCAAAAAGTCGAGCCGACGCCTGAACAGCAGGAAGCTAAGCAGATGACTGAAAAAAGCAAGCCTGAAGCGCCTGTCTCACAGCCGCAGAAAACCCCGGATTCACAACAGCCTGCTGAAGAAACCAAGCCCGCTGCCGTTCAGCAAAAGGTCAAGAAAAACATAGCGTCTGCAAAAGAAGAAAAGAAACCTTTTTATTCCGTTCAGATCGGGATATTTAAAAAGGAGGCAAATGCCTCCGCACTTGTAAAACACTTTACCAAACTCAACTACAAAGCCTTTTCTTACAAGACCATCGGAAAAAATAAGAAAGCCCTTTACAGGGTACTCATAGGAAGGTTCGACAACAAAAAGGAAGCCGACGCCCTGGCAAAGACTATCAAGTCAAAAGAGAACACAAAAGCACTTATCTTCCGGGAATCGGGCAAACCGCTATAAGATTTTAAGTACAATTGCTTTTCTCCCTTGATCCGCCTCAGACACAGGGGTTTTAGTTTATTGTAAAATGAAAGATATGCTTAAAATCCTTGAGAACCAACCATCGAATCTCACTATAGGGAACCTCTGGTCGAACATCTGGCATATTTCCTGGCCTATGTTTCTCATTATGGTATTCAATTTTTTTGTCGGCTTTGCCGATGTTTATGTGGCAGGGCTTATTAATCCCGAAGTGCAGGCAGCGGTCGGTTTTATAAGCCAGATATATTTTTTTATCATCATTATTGCAAATG
>JBAZWR010000020.1:0-28605 GCA_041660325.1 Thermodesulfovibrionales bacterium
AAAAGGCGAGAACGCTTACGTCATTCCCGATGGGCTCTTTACAACCTGTGACGCGCCCGTCCCTGCCTGGTGTTTCAGAGGGAAAAATGTGGACGCACTTGTAGGAGACAAATTGGAGGCAAACAAGGTGACGTTCAGGATAAAGGATGTCCCCGTCTTTTATACTCCATATTTATGGGCGCCTGTTGAAGCCGACAGAACTACGGGACTGCTGATACCGTTCATCGGTTACAGCAATACAAAGGGCGTCTACATGAACATCCCCTTTTTCTGGGCGATGTCGGAAAACCGCGACGCAACATTATCTCTGGATATATACACAAAGAGGGGCGTCGGAGAAGGACTGGAGTACAGGTATCTCTATCCCGGAGACGTCAAAGGCAAGTGGTGGATTTACCATTTAAAGGACACCGAACTGTCCAAAAACTTCTTTGAAGTTAAAGGGCTCCACGACCAGAGGTCTGCAGACGGCGTCGGCGGTTTCCTGAACCTCAATATTATCAATGAAAAAGATTTCTACCGGGAATTCGAGACAAGCCTTGAAATACGAACAAACCGCTTTCTCGAATCTACCGGCGAAATATCGGTCCCTTTTGACTCGTCCCGCGCCTATCTGCTCTCCCAATACTGGATCGATCTGAAAGCAGGCGCCGAAAGCCCTGCACAGAAATTACCGGAAATAGGCTACGTCTTAAATCCGGTGAAAACCGGCCCGTTCTGGATTTCTGCAACTACGGCATTTTCCAACTTTTGGCGTGAAGAAAATACCGAAGGCAGACGCCTGGACCTTTATCCTAAGGTTTCATACAAGACCGGCGAAGACATAACATTGCTTCAGACCCTCGGTCTCAGGGAAACCGCCTATTTTCTTGACAGGGACACGGAAGAATCCCTGCACAGGGAATCCCTTGAATATACGGCAGGTCTTAGCGCCCGCTTCCTGAAAAAGTACGGCTCTTTTACTCATATTGTGGAACCCTCGCTGAGTTATTCTCTGATTACGAATTCGGAAAACAATCCGCCCATCTTCGACTCGGCGGACATCTTCAACAAGACATCCCTTTTTGAACTCTCACTAATGAACAGGTTTATTGACAATAAAGGCGAATTCATGGTCGTGCGAATTGCCCAGGGCTTCGATACCTACGGGGGAGACAGGCCGTTCCTGCCTTTACACCTCGAAGTCGGGATAAAAAGGCCCTTTTCCATCCGGCTCGATACCCGTTACGATGTCAATACAGGAAAAGTTGAGAGTGTGAATTCGGACGTTTCGATGGTATTTCCAATCGCAACAATATCCGCCGGACAGAGATACAACAGGGTAGACGCCATCAAATACTACACTGCCGGGCTTAACCTTAATTTCCTGAAACCGTTTTATCTTGAAAGCAGAATCTGGCATGACGCCGAACTGCATGAAACAAGGGAAGTCTCGCTTAATCTGAAATACATCGGCCAGTGCTGGGGAATTAACCTCGGATTCACAAAAAGGCCCGGTGATTTTACAACGACGCTGCTGTTCGAACTAAAAGGACTCACAAAAGACTTTAAGTAAGATTAATTAGTGATTTTGCCTGCCTTCGATTGCAACTAAAGTTGTAATATTTATAGCAACCTTTTGCTTATTAAATTAAAACCTTATTGAGATT
Organism: Thermodesulfovibrionales bacterium; assembly: GCA_041660325.1. GTDB lineage: Bacteria > Nitrospirota > Thermodesulfovibrionia > Thermodesulfovibrionales > SM23-35 > DYFC01. The sequence continues at coordinate 1,650 of JBAZWR010000020.1, forward strand.
GCAAATAAGAAGCCGCTAATGATAAAAAAGAGTATAAGAGCACTAAAAGTATAATTTCAGGAGAGAATTTCAGGAAATAATTTAACCATGACTAAAAAAGAAGTTATAGAGATAGTCCAAGAATCCCACCTGTGGGAATCTCTCTCACAAAATGAAAAGCAGGAAGCAATCAATCATGCCTTGAAAATTACCCAGCCTTATTATGAAAAAGGGGACCGCAAGGATCACAGTTAGTCGTCCGCTTGTCTTAAAACCGATTAAACCTCCTGACATAGTTACATATTATAAAATTCGAAATATATCTTCAATCCCGGAAAATCGTATTCACCATGTCCCCATTGACTCTGTCCTTTTGCGAATAGTGATGATTTGACCCTATTAGCTTCATCAGACATCTTGATTTTAATAATAAATTTCTCTTTCAACTCGTTCCCTAATATGCTATATTCTTTCAAGAACGCGGAAAAAACCAAGCGGGTAAAATCATTGTTGGCCATAAAAAATCAAATATGGACAACTTGTTGATTATATTTATATAATTTTCGTAATTATTGATATGCCGACAATTAAAAAAATACAGGGACCGTACCGCTTTTTCTTTTATAGTTTCGATTGCAATGAGCAAATGCATGTGCATGTTCAAAGGGAGAAGATGATCTGTAAATTTTGGTTGGAACCCGTTGTATTGACAAGAAATCAAGGTGTTACGCCGAAAGAACTCAATACCATACGGGAAATAGTTAGAAACAACAGAGACAAAATAATGGAGTGATGGTATGAGCACTGCGGTGAAACTACAAGAAGTAAGAATTAAGGATATAAGTGTCAGCGAAGACACAATTACGGCTTATCTCGTTGACGGACGTATAATAAGCGTTCCGCTTGCATGGTCATGGCGATTGTCTGAGGCGACACCAAAGCAGCGCGCAAATTACAGAATTATAGGAGCCGGGCACGGTGTCCATTGGCCGGACATCGATGAAGACATCAGCGCTGAAGGTATGCTTTATGGTATTCCTGCTCCACGACCTTTAAAACACAAATCAAAATCTAAATGACACAAAATAAAACGAATCCAAAGGGGTCAGCCCTTGACATTGGACAGGGATCACTAAACCTAACCAGTCGTTCCAGCGGGGAACCCGCTGAACTCGTTGTAATAATACTAATCAATAATTTAGCGTCTTGACGCTTTGCCTGCATAATGGTATATTAAAAACATGAAAACAATACTCAAAAAATCTACAATTTATTTCGACCCCCATATCCATAAGGCTCTTCGTATAAAAGCCGCTGAAACTGATAGTTCCGTCTCTGATATCGTCAATGAGGCAATCCGAATAGTCTTCGCGGAAGATGCAGAAGACATCGCTGCATTTTCAGAAAGGGCACATGAACCTAATCTGTCATTTGAGGAAGTTCTCAAGGACCTGAAGAGGCGTGGCAAAATATAATATCCTTATCAAGCCGTCGGCTGTCAAAGAAATTGAGAACATCCCACGAAAAGATCGTGTCCGGATAATTCAGAAGATTCAGGGATTGGCAGATACCCCCCGACCCCAAGGATGTGAAAAACTTACGGGAGAAAACAGATACAGAATTCGTCATGGAGTTTACAGAATAGTCTATGCAGTTTCCGACAGGGAACTGCATATTATAGTTGTTAAAGTTGGACATAGACGGGATGTGTACAAATCAGGCACATAACGAATCACTCAACCCGGACGCGCAGGATATGCGGATAATTCCCTCCTTACCCCGCCTAATTTACTCCTGCAAAGGGAAGTATTTCCATCGTCACTGAAAGGATGCAAACCTTCACGTATCCGGCCTTTCATTTTATGCGGCGATATAAGTATAATAATTCTGAAAATTATAGTAAAATAAGAAGAAATAATGCTTGTCGGATTCAATACTAACATATCTTATAAAGACAAAACCTATCATGTGCAGACAGAGGACAGCGGTAAAAACAACCCTGTGGTCGTAACCCTCCTCTATTACCAGGGAGCGATCCTTGCTTCAAGGAAGACCGATTATTCGCAGCTTCTCGATGACCCTGATTTCAACGCGAAAATCACGAAACTCATGAAGGTCCAGCACAAGGGCATGATAAGAGATCTTCTGACAGGCAAACATACCGGCGAGTTGAAGGGACAGGAAAAAGAGACCGAAAAAAATAAGGACGTCGCTGAGGCAAAAGAAGTCAGTAGACCGGAGCAGGCTGCAAAGCCGCTTGAACTCATCGAAATTCGGGAAGAACAACTAAGCAAAGGAGACGACAGGATGGAAGCCGTCACTGAAGAACGACGGAAACAGTTGTCCGACAGTCTTGATGATATTCTTTTAACCTATATAATGAAAAGGGCAAAATAGATGAAAACAACGGACTTGAAACCGGATATTGCATTCCTTAAGGAAAAAGCAAACACACTCAGGATCGAGATACTGAAAATGCTTACCGAGGCAGGGTCGGGCCACACAGGCGGGTCGCTTTCAGCGGCGGATATTGTGACGGCTTTGTATTTCTATAAAATGAGGCATGATCCCGCCAACCCGAAATGGCGCGAGAGGGACAGGTTTGTCCTGTCAAAAGGCCATGCAGCGCCCCTTCTGTACGGCGCTCTGGCGCTTTCAGGGTATTTTGATAAACAATTGCTCAAGACCTTGCGGAAGATCGGCAGCCCATTGCAGGGACACCCCTGTTCAAGAAAGCTCCCGGGCATTGAAATATCTACGGGTTCTCTGGGTCAGGGGCTATCTATTGCCGATGGAATGGCTTTAGGACTGAAGATAGACGGCTTGTCTTCCCGCGTTTATTGCATGCTTGGAGACGGCGAGATACAGGAAGGACAGGTATGGGAAGCCGCGATGACCGCCGCCCATTATAAGCTGGATAATATCTGTGCGATAATAGACAACAACGGCCTTCAGATCGACGGCCACTGTCATGAAGTAATGTATATCGAACCTATCGTAAAAAAATGGGAGGCCTTCGGATGGCATGTCATTGATATTAACGGCCATGATATGGAGGCGGTTGTCCGCGCCCTGGATGAGGCGGAGACCATAAAATATAAACCGTCCATGATCGTTGCCCGTACAATAAAAGGCAAAGGCGTCTCCTTCTTTGAAGGAAAGGTTGAATATCATGGCATGGCGCCTACTCCGGAAGAACTCGAAAAAGCGCTAAAGGAGCTTGAACGGTAATGGGAGAAAGAGCGGAAAAACCGCAAGGCAAAGATACCATAAAAAAAATAGCGACGAGGGACGCCTATGGTGAAACGCTTCTCGAACTCGGCAGGTCGAGAGAAGACGTGGTTGTCCTTGACGCAGACCTCTCGGGATCTACAAAGACAAAGAAATTCGCCAAAGAATTTCCAAAAAGGTTTTTTAACATAGGCATTTCCGAACAGGATTTAGTCGGCACTGCAAGCGGACTGTCTCTTGCAGGAAAGCTGCCTTTCGCATCAACCTTCGCGGTCTTTGAGACCGGCAGGGCCTGGGAACAGATCAGACAGACGGTCTGCTATTCGAATCTTAACGTAAAACTCGTTGCCACGCACAGCGGCATCACTGTAGGCGAAGACGGCGCTTCCCATCAGGCTGTTGAAGACGTTACCCTCATGAGGGTTTTGCCGAACATGACCGTCATAGTGCCGGCGGACGGCAATGAAACAAAACAGGTCATTTATGCAATTGCCGATTATCAAGGCCCGGTATATGTAAGACTTGGAAGATCAAAAGTGCCTTTGGTAATGCCTGATGATTATACATTCAGGATAGGGAAAGCCTATACCTTCGATCTTGGAAAGGATGCAAACATCATAGCCATGGGCATCATGGTGGCCATGGCGCTTGAGGCGTCCGAAACCCTGAAGAAAGACGGGTTGGACGTCGGCGTTATAAACATGTCTACGGTAAAACCCCTTGATACCGAAAGCGTGCTCAGGGCCGCCGAAAAAAGCGGGCTTATTATTACCGCGGAAGAACATTCGATCATCGGGGGTCTTGGAAGCGCCGTTGCCGAATTCCTTTCAGAGAGTCATCCTGTAAGGGTCGTCCGGATCGGGATAAAGGACGATTTTGGATGCTCCGGCCCTTCTTCGGAATTGCTAAAACTCTACGGACTCACTCCGGTAAATATTGCAAATACTATAAAAGAAAACTTGAAATAAATACGAAATGATTCAATTCCGGGACGTATCAAAACATTATGATAACCAGACGGCACTGAGGAAAATAACCTTCTTTGTCGATAGGGGAGAGATGGTATTCATAACCGGCCCGAGCGGTTCGGGTAAAACAACTCTCCTGAAGATGGTCTATATGGCGGTAACACCCGATGAAGGGGATATAACTGTTGCTGATATGGAATTAATGAAACTGACTGAATCGTCAATTCCGGCTTTAAGAAAGAATATCGGCGTGGTGTTTCAGGACTTCAGGCTCCTTGACAACAGGGACGTCTTTGAAAACATAGCGATTGCCCTGAGAATAAGAAACATCGATGAAAGAGAAATAAAGGCCAAGGTGTTTGAATCCTTGAAACTCGTTAACCTGAGACACAAGTCGGACCATTATCCTACTACCCTGTCGGGCGGAGAACAGCAGAGGATTGCAATAGCAAGGGCTATTGTATCGGAGCCGATGATCCTGCTGGCCGATGAACCAACCGGCAATGTAGACCCCGATACGTCGGCAGGCATCATAAAAACTTTCAAGGAGATCAATGCGCGGGGCACAACGATCATGCTGGCTACACACAACAGGGAACTCTTCAGAAACTCCGGCAAACGTGTGCTGAAACTGGATTTCGGAAATTATGCGGGAGAGGAACTCGGCTGATGTCAATGTCTTACTCTTTCAGGCTTGCCGTACAAAGCATGCTCCATGACAGATGGATTAATTTTCTCTCGGTACTGACTATTGCAGTAGGCCTCCTTTTTACGGCAATTACCTTGCTGACTGTTTTTAACATAAGTCTGGCAACAAAGGATTTGCCGGAGAAATTTTCCATAATGCTCTATCTCAAAGAAGACCTGCCTCAACAGGATATAGAAACCTTAATGAAAACCGCACGAAAAGACCCTTCCGTCGAAAAGGTTAAATACATCACAAAAGAAGAAGCCTGGAAAGAGCTAAAAGCAAGCCTTAAAAATACGGACTATATCCTGGAAGGCGTCGGTGAAAACCCTCTGCCGGATACCGTCGAGATAAAGCTGAAGAGCGAGACCATAAGCCCGGAAGCGGTAAAAAAGCTGACGGCAAGTCTTAAAACGATAAAAGGGGTAAGTGAAATAGAATACGGGGAAAAATTTCTTTCCTCCATCTATTCCCTAAGCATGGGGATAAAGACCATCGGCGCGATACTGATCATAATCATGTCTGCCGGAACGCTTTTTGTCTGTTACAGCACGGTTAAAATCCTTTTTTACCGCAAAAACAGGGAAATAGAAACATACAAACTGTTGGGCGCTTCAAGGGGGTTCATCCGCGCGCCATTCATTATAGAAGGGGCTGTTATCGGTCTTTCAGGAGGGGTTTTAAGCCTCATCGGCATATTCATACTCTATTATCTTGTGCTTCTGAAAGTAAGCCTCGCCTTCCCTATCTTTAAATCCTTTATTTTCCCTCTCAATATGTCATACGCCCTTCCTGCCGCAGGACTTCTTCTCGGCATAACGGGAGCCGTCTTAGCCATCGGAAGAATCCGATATTGAAAATGCCGATTTCAAGCAGTTTACACGGTTCTCACGGTTCAGAAAAACAGGGGAAACTTTGTAGACTGCGTAACCCGGGCAAACTTTTCTTTTTCCTTCTTTTTTTCCTTTTTTTATCTTCTTTTTCTTATGCCGGCACCGCCAATGAGGAATACCGGAAAATACAGAAAGAAATTAAAAACCAAAAACAAAAGATCGAAGAAATTAAAAAACACGAGTCCTCTGTTCTCACCGATATCGAGAGCACCAACAAACAACTGAAAGACGTTGAAAACAACCTGAGGAAATACAGGAGCAAGCTCTCGGAAACCGAGTCCGGCATATCAAAACTTGAGGCTGAAATTCGCGCAAACAAGAAAAATATCGAGAAACATAGGGAATGGCTTAAGAGAAAACTGCAGGCCATCCATAAATACGGGAGTAACCCGGACACGGTCCTTCTGCTGCTTAGCTCCGACGATATATCACAATTGATGAGACAGGGGAAATATCTACAGTATGTTTCAGTATATGAACACAGGCTGCTGGAAAGCTATAAAGAGAGTCTTGAAAGCCTTATCCATAAAGAAAAACAGCTCGTGGTTCTCAAAAAGGACCTTGAAAAAAATCAGGAGAAGGTAAAAACCCAGGAGGAAAAGCTTGCCGAAGCAATGAAACATAAGGAAACCATTCTTGTATCGGTAAGAAAACAGCAGTCTTCTCATACGAGAATATTAAAGGAACTCCAGGACGCTTCCAACAGGATCCTGGATATAATCAAAGAGTCGGAGCGCGCCCAAAAGGGGAAAGAAGATATCTTTGCCGGCAAAGGTTTTGGAAGCCTCAAAGGCAGACTCCCCTGGCCTGCCGAAGGGAGAATTGCAATACCTTACGGCTCGCAGAAAGACCCTCAATTCAATACGCCTATTTTCAGGAGCGGCGCCTTTATACAATCGGACCCGGATTCCTATGCAAAGGCGGTACACGGCGGCAAAGTAGTATTTGCCGAATGGTTTAAAGGCTATGGCCAGATGGTGATTGTCAACCATGGCGACGGATATCATACCCTCTATGGAAGTCTATCCGAGATTTTTACGAGAGTTGGAGATATAATAAAAGGTAAGCAGGCGATTGGCAGGGTCGGGACCTCGGGCCTCATGAGTTCTCCCGGCCTGTACTTTGAACTCAGATACAAGGGCAAACCACTTGATCCGTTACAGTGGCTGCTTAGGAGATAAAAAAACCGGAGGTTAGAAAAGATGTTTCAGAAGTTACTTAGCAAAAAGGTAGTTATTGCCGTAATCCTTGTCTTTACCGTTGCTACGGCAGGTATCCTGATCGGGAAATGGAAGATTGGCAGTGTCGGCGCTGAAGAGGGATATGAAGAACTCAAGGTCTTCACCGAGGCCCTCTCACTCGTCAGAAAAAACTATGTTGAAGACGTAAAACCGAAGGTCCTTATTTATGGCGCAATTAAAGGAATGCTCAGCTCCCTTGATCCTCATTCCGCATTTATGTCGCCGGAACAATATAAGGAAATGCAGGTGGATACAAAAGGAGAATTCGGAGGTCTCGGCATCCAGATAGGGATGAAAGACGGGATGCTCACTGTCATAGCTCCGCTGGAAGACACCCCGGCCTACAAGGTTGGCATCAAGTCAGGAGACAAGATCATCAAGATCAACAATGAATTCACAAAGGATATGGGGTTACATGACGCCGTAAGCAAGATGAGGGGCGCTCCTTCTACCTCCGTAATAATAACCATCCTCAGAGAGGGATGGAAAGAGACCAAAGATTTCACCATAGTGAGAGAAGTAATAAAGATAAAAAGCGTGAAATATAAGGTGCTCGAAGACGGAATAGGATATGTGAAGCTGACCCAGTTTCAGGAACAGACGTCATCCGACCTTTCTGCCGCCATGGAAAGCCTGGCGAAAGAAAATATCAATGCCCTTATCCTTGACCTGAGGAACAATCCAGGCGGACTTCTTAACAGCGCTGTTGATGTATCAAGCCGGTTCCTGCAGTCCGGCAAGCTGGTGGTTTTCATCAAGGACAAGAAGGGAGATAAAATCGAATACAAGAGCAGCAAAAATAAAACGGATTTCAACCTCCCCATGATCGTCCTCGTCAATCAGGGCAGCGCCAGCGCCTCGGAAATCGTTGCAGGCGCTTTAAAAGACTGGAACAAGGCCGTCCTTATCGGCACACAGACCTTCGGGAAGGGTTCCGTACAGTCAGTGGTCCCTCTCGGCGACGGTTCGGCCCTGAGGCTTACGACAGCGCGGTATTACACACCGAAAGGAACCTCCATTCAGACGACAGGGATTGCACCGGATATCTTAGTCAAGCCGGAATTAAAGAACGGGACAAAAGGCCACCCTGCCATCAGAGAAAAAGACCTTGAAAAGCACCTGAAGAACGAAGAAACCGAGGACAAGACGGCTGAACCTGATGAAATGGTGCCTGTTGAAATCGAAGAAAAAGACGATCTTCAGTTACAGAGGGCCATCGATATTCTTAAGACATGGAAGGTCTTCAAGGAACTGCCAAAGGCGGCTTAAAACGAGTTAAAATGTTTATCACATAAACATGCCCGGAATAATATTTGATATAGAAACCGTAGGCAGGGACTTTAAAAGCCTTGACGGGCCGACGCAGGAATACCTGCTGCGTTTTGCCGAAACGGAAGATGAAAAGAAAGAGGTAAAAGACGGCCTTTCTTTTTATCCGCAGACAGCCGAAATCGTTGCCATCGGCATGCTCGATACCGACTCGCAGAAGGGCTTTGCCTTTTATCAGAATACCGGCCAGCCCCTGCTGCCCTTTGAAGAAGAAGGGGTGCGCTATGAAACCGGCACGGAAGAGGAGATTATCAATAAATTCTGGAAAGTCATTAAAGACTACAAGCAGTTCATAACCTTCAACGGCAGGGGGTTCGACTGTCCCTTCATTCTTACCCGTTCAGCCGTTCATAAGATAAAAGCTAAAAAAGATCTCATGCCGAACAGGTACGGAGATGTCCATATCGACCTCTTCGACCAATTGTCCTTTTACGGCGCTACACGGAGGAAATTCAGCCTCGACATGTGGTGCCGAACCTTCGGCATCAAAAGCCCGAAAGAAGACGGAATATCCGGCTACGATGTAAAGGACTTATTCAAAACCGGACGCTTCCTCGATATAGCCCGCTACTGCGTCGGCGATATCCGCGCAACAAGGGAGCTTCTGCTTTACTGGGAAAAGTATATGCGGTATTCGCCGTAAGGCGCTTTCACTTCCCCCTTCATTCTTAAATACTCCATAATAACGGGCGGCGGCAGAAATTCTATGACGCGTTTGAAATGGCCTTCCCCCCGGATAAAAAAGCATCCCTTTGCAAATCCTCTCATAATCTTGAGGTAGTTTATTAGAATGATACCCAAAATAGATGTAAGCAATATTACATTTCAAATGTGATATATTGTTATATATTTGTATCGGAAGTCTCAAAATGAATGGAAACCTTAGAATGACGGGATTCTCCCGGTTAAGGAATATTAAAAAAGTGAATATAAAAATTATCAACAAAATAATAATTGTTTTCATTCTCATCGGAGTTATTGTAGCTTTCAAGATCTTCAACCTTGGAGAGTATTTCACCCTTTCATATATAAAAGCATCACAGCACGGATTTGAAGCCCTCTATAGCGAGCATCAGCTCCTTGTAATTGCCGGCTACATGCTGATTTATATTCTTGTGACATCATTATCTTTGCCGGGCGCTGCCGTAATGACCTTAGCAGGTGGAGCACTCTTTGGTTTGTTGACAGGAACCGTTGTTGTTTCCTTTGCCAGTACCACAGGAGCAACCCTGGCTTGCTTTGTATCCAGGTTTATCTTGCGCGACTGGGTACAGGGAAAATTCGGCGATAAGCTTAAAACGGTTAATGAAGGGGTTGAAAGAGAAGGAGCTTTTTATTTATTCACACTTCGCCTAATCCCTGTCTTTCCCTTCTGGCTCATAAATCTTGTTATGGGACTGACGAAGATGCCTTTGAAGAATTTTTACCTGGTGTCACAAATAGGCATGCTTCCCGGAACTATGGTTTATGTAAATGCAGGGAAAGAGCTCACCAGGATCGATTCTCTTTCCGGAATATTTTCACCCAGGCTTATCTTCTCATTTGTGCTTCTCGGGCTTTTTCCGATAATAACAAAGAAATTGCTTACTTTCTATAAATCGAGGAAATCTATAAAAACATAATTCAGGAATAAGGAGGTCGGAAATGGCCAATTATGATTTTGACATAGGAATTCTCGGTGGGGGAGCTGCCGGACTTACTGTTGCATCAGGGGCTGCCCGGTTTGGAGCAAAGACCCTTCTCATTGAAAAGGAAAAGGAACTGGGAGGTGACTGCCTTCATTACGGGTGTGTCCCGAGCAAGACACTCATCAGGACCGCTAACATCTACCATCTTATGAAGAATGCTGAAAAATACGGTCTTCCGCATACCGACCTCAAACCAGTGGATTTCCACGCAATTGCAGCAAGGATTCAAACGGTAATTAATACCATACAGGCGCATGATTCCAAAGAAAGGTTCTGTAAGCTTGGAGCAAGAGTTGAATTCGGCATGGCAAAATTTATAGATGAGCATTCAGTCCGGCTGAACGGTGAGATGTTCTCTGCAAAGAAGTGGGTTATAGCAACGGGGTCATCTCCGTTTATCCCGCCGATAGAAGGAATTAATAAAACACCCTATATTACCAATAAAGAACTCTTTTCACTGAAAGCTCTTCCGAAATCAATGATCGCAATCGGCGGCGGCCCTATATCAATCGAGATGGCACAGGCATTCAATCGACTGGGTACAAAGGTAACTGTGGTCGAACTTGCGGATCAGATTCTCGGGGCTGAGGACAAAGACCTGGCTGAGCATCTCATGAATATTCTGATTTCCGAAGGGATAACATTTCATCTGGGCTCTCTGCCCCTCGGCACAAAAGACCTCGGTAATGAAAAAGAGATAATCATTAAAAATGCTGAGGGTAAAACCATAAGCATGAGGGCCGAAACCATCCTTGTTGCGGTCGGAAGAAAGGCAAATCTCCAAGGCCTTGGACTCGAAGACATCTCAGTGGAAAGAGATAAAAAGGGCTTAACGATAGACGACAGGCTCAGGACAAACCATAAACATATCTATGTTGCAGGGGATACAACAGGTTCCTATCAGTTTACCCATGCAGCAGGTTATGAAGGCGGCATTGTGCTCAGCAACGCTATTCTTCATCTGCCGAGAAAAGTGGATTACACCTATCTGCCGTGGTGTACCTATACAAACCCTGAACTTGCAAGTATAGGAATGAACGAAAAAAGGGCGGCTGCGGCAGACATATCCTATTCTGTCTGGACGGAGGAATTCAGGACCAATGACCGGAGCCTTGCGGAAGGCGAAGAGACAGGGAGAATAAAGCTTCTCCTCGACGAGAAGGAAAAACCCATTGGTATCCAGATACTCGGACCGAGGGCGGGAGAACTGATCAGCGAATGGGTAGCAGTCATGAACGGGAATGTGAAGCTCTCAGCTATTGCATCAGCCATTCATCCTTATCCTACCCTTGGAGAAATTAACAAAAAGGTTGTCGGTAATTTCTTTTCCGGAAAGATTTTTTCCAATAAAGTGAAATGGGCGTTAAAATATTTCTTCAACCTGAAAGGAAGGGCTTGTGAGTAGTGGAAAAATCTCATATTATAAGATAGGAGATCACGATGACTGAATATTACAAAGATGAAGACCTCAGCAGATTTGGAGAAATAGGGAAATATAAACCGGAACTTTTCAAAAGAGCATAAGAGCGCTCGAAAGGTTAAACCGGCTCGGATATTCAAATGGTTCGTCTGATAAGAGACTCAATCTTGTATACAATCCCCCGGGAGCTTTTTTATCGTCATCACAAAAAACATTGGAGGAAGATTATAAAAAAGCACTATCAATATTTGGAATATCATTTGACAAACTCTATACCTTCGCAAATATGCCGATCGGCCGTTTTAGGGACTTTCTCCTGCGTAGCAATAATCTCGATAAGTATATGGGAAGTTTTATCGCGGTGATTTTCCATAAGAAGATCACGTTTCTCCACAGCCCGTTGTGCGCTAAATTGAACCATAGCGAAAAATATGTAGGCAGATAGCCGAAAAGAAGCTTGGCAAAAGGAGAATAAATGAGCAAGAACACTATTACGGCTGAAGATAAGAGAATAGAAGACAATACTGCACGCAGAATTTTCTGGAAAAAATGGGGACCATACCTGAGCGAGCGTCAATGGGGAACCGTGCGGGAGGATTACAGTGAAAATGGTGAGGCATGGGATTATTTCCCCCATGACCATGCCCGTTCCAGGGCTTATCGGTGGGGTGAAGACGGCATAGCGGGCATTTCGGACATCTACCAGAATCTCTGTTTCGCCCTGGCTTTGTGGAACGGCAAGGATCCCATCTTGAAGGAGAGGCTGTACGGTTTGTCCAACAAGGAGGGCAACCATGCAGAAGATGTCAAAGAACTCTATTACTATCTCGACAATACCCCTACACATTCCTATATGAAATATTTGTATAAATATCCTCAGGGAGAATTTCCCTATGCTCAGCTGCTTGAGACCAACAGAAAAAGAACCAGATTGGAGCCGGAGGTTGAATTGCTGGATACCGGCATATTCGATAAAGACGAGTATTTCGATGTTTTTACTGAATACGCAAAAGCGGACTTTGAGGACATCCTGATTAAAATAGAAATATGTAACCGCGGGAAACAGCGTGCTACAATAACTCTTCTTCCGACGCTCTGGTTCAGAAACACCTGGACATTCGGTAAAGTAAAAAGAAAACCGGATATCCGATTCAGGGAAGGCAGCGCTTCCGTAAATATGTTTGAAGCTACGCATGAAGCTTTAGGCACCTATTATTTATATGCTCAAAAAAGCAGCGCTACTTTGTTTACGGAAAATGAAACCAACACGGAGCGCCTCTTCAATTGGCCCAATGCTTCCCCGTATGTAAAAGATGCTTTTCATGACGCGATTATTCATAACAGGTTAGACCCGTTTCAAGGGAAGAAGAACGGCACGAAATGCGCTCCTGTATATCGCCTTGATATCCCCGGCGGTAAATCAGAGACAATCAGGCTGCGGCTCTGCAATAGAAAAATAGGGAAAGAACCTCTGGGTGAGGAATTTAATCAAACATTCAAGCAGCGGATCGAGGAGGCAAATTTATTTTATAAACAGTTTGAGCCTGATGAACCTTTTAGCGATGTTGTGCACGTGCAGAGGCAGGCATTTGCAGGACTGCTCTGGAGCAAGCAGTATTACAATTATGAAATCGAAACATGGTTAAACGGTGATGAGGGCCAACCAGCGCCTCCTGATGCAAGAAGACACGGACGGAATCACGATTGGACATATCTTTTTAACAGGGATGTTATCTCAATGCCCGACAAATGGGAGTACCCGTGGTATGCTTCCTGGGACCTCGCATTCCATTGTGTTCCTCTATCAGTGATTGATCCAGACTATGCGAAAGAACTGCTCATTTTATTCTTGCGGGAATGGTACATGCGGCCAAACGGTCACATTCCTGCTTACGAATGGAATTTCAACGATGTGAATCCGCCTGTTCATGCATTATCTGCCCTGAAAGTATACGAGATAGAAAAAAAGAATAAGGGGAAGGGAGATATCGTCTTTCTGAAAAGAATTTTCCAGAAATTATTACTGAATTTTACCTGGTGGGTGAACAGAAAAGACGCTGAAGGACATAATATCTTTCAGGGTGGATTTTTGGGGCTGGATAATATCGGTCTCTTTGACAGGAATAAGGCTTTCCCAGGCGGTGGACACATTGAGCAGGCAGACGGAACAAGCTGGATGGCCATGTATTCACTGAACCTCATGGATATGGCACTGACAATTGCACAGGAAGATCCTGCTTATGAAGACGTGGCATCAAAGTTTTTTGAACACTTCGTGCATATTGCTGAGTCCCTAAATGAATTCGGAGAGTATGGACTCTGGCATGAGCAAGACGGTTTTTACTATGATGCCCTGCATTTGCCGGATGGCAATGTCATGCCCCTTCGGGTCAGGTCATTGGTAGGGTTGACAGCACTGCTGGCTGTTTCAGTTATCAATAGGGATCTTTTTGACAGACTGGAGGGATTCAAAAAAAGATTGCTGTGGTTTCGGAACAATCAAAGGGATCTCAATAAATACCTTGCAATCGAAGAGCTTCATGAAGATCAGGACATTTTACTCTCACTGGTACCGAAAAGCAGATTAATAAGAATCTTACAAAAGATGCTGGACGAAAATGAGTTTTTATCTCCCGGCGGAATAAGATCCGTATCCAGATATCATAAGGATAACCCCTTTGTATTGAGAGTCAATGGGGAAGAATACAGGGTTGACTACGAACCCGCAGAATCGGTAACCAGTCTTTTCGGCGGAAACTCAAACTGGAGAGGCCCTGTCTGGATCCATATCAACTATCTCTTCATCGAGTCTCTCAAGAAGTACTACAACTATTATGGAGATACGATGAAGGTCGAATTTCCCACCGGTTCCAATAATTATTTGAACTTGTGGGAGGTGGCAAAAAGACTTTCCCAGAGAGCCACCGGTATCTTTATAAGTGATGAAAACGGGAGAAGACATGCCCACGGTGATGTAGAGAAATACGGCAACGACCCTTATTTCAAAGACCTGGCACTCTTCTATGAATATTTTCATGGAGATACCTGTAAAGGCCTGGGAGCGAGCCATCAGACCGGCTGGACAGGGCTGGTCGCTGAGATGATTCAGTGGTGCTGGTGCAAATGAAGAAACGGTTGAAACATCCAAAATTATATGAAATAAACACAGCCACCTGGCTTTATGAGCTATCCCGGAGATATGGTGATCACGTTTTTCTTGGAAATGTTCCGCCTGAAGAATGGGACAGACTGAAAGCGTTAGGCTTTCATTATATTTGGCTTATGGGTGTATGGAAGAGGAGTCAGAAAGGGAGGATATATTTTCAGACCGACCCCCAATATATACCGCTATACGATGCCGTTTTGCCCGGATGGACGGAAGATGATATTATTGGCTCTCCATATTCCATCACCTCTTATGAGCCTGATCCGAGCATTGGTAACCGGCAAGATCTCGATAGAGCACGTCATGAACTATTCAAAAGAGGCATGAGACTTATTTTAGATTTTGTTCCCAATCACACCGCTCCCGACCATCCCTGGGTTATAGACCATCCGGAGTATTATATTCAGGGCGATGAAGATGATTTCAAAAACAATCCAACAGCATTTTCCCCAATTCACTATGAGAGAGATATATTGTACATAGCGAAAGGAAAAGACCCGTTTTTCCCTCCATGGCCTGATACGGCCCAGCTGAATTACTTCAACCCGGAGATGCGCTCTGCATTAGTAGAAGAACTGAGAAAGATTGCTAAACACTGCGATGGTATAAGATGTGATATGGCGATGCTTATGCTCAATGATATATTCAGAAGGAACTGGGAATGGGCTAAAAATCGAAAGTCCTTTGAAGCCATAAAAACGGAGTTCTGGAAAGAGGTGAGGCATGCCATTCCGGACTTGGTATTGGTAGCAGAAGCTTACTGGGATACTGAATGGGAGCTTCAGCAATTGGGATTCGATTATATTTACGATAAAAGACTTTACGACCGCTTAAGAAATACCTCTGTTTATGATGTCAATCTGCACCTGAGGGCAGACATTGCCTACCAGAGTAAACTTGTGCGTTTTCTCGAAAACCATGATGAACCCCGAAGCGCTGAAGTATTTGATAGAGGAAGGTTAATCCCCTCAGTCGTTCTCTTTTCTACCCTGCCCGGAATGAAACTCTATTACAATGGGCAAATAGAGGGGAAAAGAATCAAAGTGCCTGTATTTCTACGCCGGGTGGAGGATGAAGAGCCTGATGAAGCATTGAGAGCATTCTATGAAAAGCTGCTTCACATCACTAATCAGGATATTTTTTCGGATGGTGAATGGGAGATGAAAGATATCATCTCTTCAGGAGATGACAGCTTTAGGAATCTTATTGCCTATTTATGGAAACTCAATGGAGATCTTCAGTTGATTATAGTGAATCTGAACCGGGAAGTTTCTCAGGGCAAAATACCCTTGCAGCGAGAGATAGCCAAAGATAGGGAATATGTCATAGATGATGAATTAAATGATCAACGCTATATTCGAAAAGGAAGCGATATGATTGCTCCTGGATTGCACATCATCCTTGAGGGATACCACAGCCACATATTTAGGGTCTCGCTTAAAAATTGACATACTCCTTAATTATGATATTCTTTGAACAAGTATTACCAACAGTTAATGGAATGAAACTGTAAATAATAGTTAGATAAGAGGTGAGGGAACGATGAAAATAGGGTATATCGGTTTAGGGAAAATGGGGTTCAATATGGTTGAGCGTCTTCTCGAGAAAAAGCATGAAGTTCTTGTTTTTGACATGAATGAAGAAGCGGTAAGAAATATTTCAACCAAGGGTGCACTGCCGGCCATTTCTTTGGAATCTCTCACCTTATCGTTGGCTCCACCCCGGCTTATCTGGGTGATGGTTCCGCATCATGCAGTTGATACAGTGCTTCAAGGACTTCTTCCTTTTCTTCAAAGAGGTGATACAGTACTGGATGGAGGAAATTCTCCCTATAAGGAATCCATGAGGCGCTTTCAGGAATTGAATGAGGAAGGAATACATTTTTTTGATGTTGGTGTAAGTGGCGGTCCGTCGGGCGCAAGAAATGGAGCCTGTATCATGGTAGGCGGCAAAAAGGAGATTTTCAGAAAATACAAAAATCTTTTCAGGGATTTAGCCTGTAAAGGCGGATATGCATATATGGGGAGCCCCGGAGCTGGACATTTTGTCAAAATGGTGCATAATGGAATTGAATATGGGATGATGCAGGCTCTGGCAGAGGGGTTTGCCGTAATGAAGGCCTCTCCTTTTGGTTTAGACTTAACGAAAATAGCTAATCTTTATAACCATCGAAGTGTTATTGAATCAAGACTGGTCGGATGGCTTCAAAAGGCATACGCCCGACACGGAGAGGACCTGTATGACATTTCAGGGAAGGTATCGCACAGCGGAGAAGGTTCATGGACAGTTGAGGCAGCAAAAGAACTTGGAATCTCTGTGCCTGTTATTGAGGGATCACTTACTTTCAGATTACAATCTCAGGCTAATCCGAGTTATACGGGACAGATTCTCTCTGCCGTGAGAAATCAATTCGGAGGGCATGAGGTTTTCAAGAAAACTTCGTGAAAAAGCAAAATGCATGATATAGAAAAATTAATCAATTTAGCAAAATTAGTCCGTTACTTCATCATCTCTTCCACCACTACAGCCGGATCAGGGCATCCAACTTCTTCTCTGTCAGCAACAGATCTCATGACAGCCCTTTTGTTTGGAGGTTTTTTCAGGACAAGACACCGGAAGGATTATGACATTCACCATGAATTGACTGACAAAGGCATAGATAAATTTTCCTCAGATTGGAATGCATTAATTCAATGAGAAAAGATTCTAACGAACAGATAGAAACTCAGCCACAGTTTCATGCAATCGGTGCATGTGAAATAGAAATCTTAAGGTCCTTTTGCCTGATTATCTTCGGTGCTGCAGGAGATCTTGCCAGGAGAAAGCTCATACCCGCACTCTATCATTTATTTGAAGACGGTCTCCTCCCTGATAATTTTTTTATTTTCTGCACCGACCGGATTGAAATGAATATTGAGCACTATCGTGAAATAATCAAAAATGCAGTAAATTCTGCCATCCCCCGAGATTTCAAACCTTCAGGCTGGTTGAAATTCGCAAAAAGACTTTATTATTCGTCGTTCAATTATACCGATCAGGATTCCTGCAAAAGCCATCTGGAAGAAAAACTTCCCCCTCTGGAAAAAAGACACCGGACAAACGGAAACCGTGTCTTCTATTTGGCTATACCACCATCAATTCTTGAAAGTGTCATTGTAAATCTCGGTGAAGCGGGTTTATCAGCGGAAGATAAGGGATATTCTCATATCGTCATCGAAAAACCTTTTGGCCGGAGTTTTGAAACAGCAAGAAATTTGAATAAAGTCCTGACAAAGTATTTCGAAGAAAAACAGATATTCCGTATAGACCATTATGTTGCCAAAGAGACCGTGCAGAATATGCTCATGTTCCGCTTTGCAAATTCTATCCTTGAGCCGCTCTGGAACAGAAGGTATATAGACCACATCCAGATAACCGCTTCAGAAATGCTCGGAGTGGAACACAGGGCAGGTTATTACGAAGAGGCCGGCGTCATACGTGATATGTTTCAAAGTCACATATTTCAGCTTCTCGCTGTGATAGCCATGGAACCGCCCGTAGCATTTAAAGCGGATTTTGTCAGAGATGAAAAGATCAAAGTCTTCCGATCAATGAGTCCTTTCCCAACTGAACGGCTTAATGATTTCATGGCGATCGGTCAGTATGGAAAAGGAGCTATCAATGGAAAACCTGTTGCAGGTTATCGGGAAGAACCGGGAGTTTCTCCAAAATCCACCACGCCTACGTTTGCAGCAATGAAGGTATTGATAGATAATTGGAGGTGGAACGGGGTGCCTTTCTATCTCCGCTCAGGCAAGAGACTCCCGGTCCGGAAAACCGAAATCTCCATACACTTCAAGCAGGTTCCGCACATGATGTTCTCAAAGGTCATGGATGAAATCATTGAACCGAATGTGCTTGTATTCAGGTTGCAGCCGGAAGAAGGCATCAGCCTTACCTTACAGACAAAAAAACCGGGCACTAAAGTATGCATGAATCCGGTACAGATGGATTTTTCTTACCGGAAAGATGTATTCCTCGATGCATATGAATGGGTATTGCTTGACTGCATTCTTGGAGATCAGATGTTATTTCTTCGACAGGAAGGAGTCGAGGAAACATGGTCTCTGCTTACGCCGGCAATCGAAAAACTCGAAGCAACAACAGAAGTTACAAAACTTCCTAACTATGCTGCCGGTTCATCAGGGCCTGATGAAGCGAGGCTGTTGATTGAAAAAGATGGACGTGCCTGGAGACCTTTTATTGCTGAAAAACCTGATGAAAGCATACATATTACCGGACTTAGAGGCCATAAGCCATAAGGCTGCTGAAATATTTTTGCATCTCTCCAAACAATATATTTCTTCAGCCGGCAGGTTTGTTGTTGCTCTTTCAGGAGGTACAACTCCGAAAAGGTTCTATACGCTGCTTGGATCGGACCCTTTACGGCATTTGATTGATTGGAGCCGTGTACATTTTTTTTGGGTTGACGAACGCTGTGTACCCAAAGAAGACAAAGAGAGCAATTATAAACTCGCTTTTGACGCACTCCTCTCGAAAGTTCCGGTTCGAACATCAAACATACACAGGATAAAGGGGGAAGATGGGCCTGACGAAGCGGCCAGTGAATACGAAAGGGATATGCCGGCATTTTTTGGAACATCCGGACTCCCGGTCTTTGATATGATCGTGCTGGGCATGGGTAAAGATGGTCATACTGCTTCGCTCTTTCCCGGATCAAAATCGCTGGAAGAGAAGACAAGGCTGGTCGTTCCCGTGTATATGAAAAAACCGAAATCCAACAGGGTTACTCTTACGCTTCCGGTATTAAACAATGCAGATCAAATAATCTTTCTCGCGGCCGGCAAATCGAAGGCCCACATAGTGAGATCAGTTTTAGCGGGAGATAAGGAAAGAAAACAGTACCCGGCAGGTCTTATCAATCCAGCAAACGATAAGATTTGGTGGTTAATTGATCGGGAGGCTGCTGGAATTGTAACTGAGAACAAATTGCAGGTATTGCGCACCCGATCATGATTAATCATGTCGCACTTAGATTGTCTAACAAGTCAAGTAGCGGCAATCACACTTTCCTTTAATGTCTATTCCGCTAACGATATAAATCAGAATACGTTCTGTAAGGAATTATTCACTTCTTCTTCAATTACATCAAGAACAGATCCCGATTGAGAAGACTCTTTTTCCTTAACGGATGACATGCCCGCAACTTCCGCCCGCGTTCCCTTGAAAGTGGTCGTGACGGCTACTTTTCCGGTCAAGAAGTCATTGTCATCAACGTAGAGTTTCATATTAATTTTTAAGGTCCCTTTTATAGTCCCGTTTTTTTGCTCCGTCCCCGTAAAACTAATTTTTGTTACTTCAACGGTTACATCGGTCCCGATTTCATCGCTGATAGCGTCTTCAAAATATTGACTGATATCCTCCGGGTCTAACTTAACGACAAAGCTTTTCTTTTTTTGACTCCAGGAACCGGACATATCCGTCATGTCAAAAGCTCCGTCACCGTCAAATGTAAGCTCATCGGAAAAGTCGGATTTCTCCGTATGAGAGTAACCTTTAACACTGACCTTTACCGTCATCTTCCCTTGTACATCCCAGGTCCCTTCAACAGAGGCCCATGCAAAGCTTGAAAAAGCAACTATTGAAAATGTCACGATTGAAATAACCAATAATCTTTTAAACATCTTTATCCTCCTTCACTTTATGGTTTTAATTTATTATATCCCGATTTCAATACTAAAGTAACAGTGAAGTCAGTTTTCATGCGTCATTCCTGAAATTACACCCCTCAGCCGCCATAAAAGGGCCAGTCCCGGCAGGGCAACGAGAAAGGTTATAAAGAAGAAACCGGACCAGCCTATAGATTCTACGAGAAAACCCGATGTCGGAGAGATAAATATCCTTCCAAGCGCTGCAAGAGATGACAATAATGCATACTGTGTTGCGGTAAACCGATGGTTGCACATTCCCAACAGAAGCGAGACAAAGGCTGCCGTTCCCATGCCCCCGCTCAGATTCTCAAAGGCGACGGTGAATATCAGCATCCCGTAGCTTTTTCCGAGCCATGCGAGGACCATAAAAGACAGATTCGATACCGCTTGCAGTACTCCGAAAACAAGCAGGGACGTGAACAGGCCGAGTTTTACCATTAAGGTCCCGCCGATTGTTGCGCCGATAATCACAGAGGCAAATCCGAGTCCTTTATTGATAGCGCCCACTTCGCTTGCCGTAAACCCCAGCCCCCTGATAAGGAATGCCGTGGTCAGCGTACCGGCATAGGCGTCGCCCAATTTGTAGAGGATAATTAACAGCAGCAGCAAGACGGCAGAGTTCCTTGAAAAATATTCCTTTAATGGCCCGGATACGGCCTCTTTCAGACTGGACGGAGGGACCACTTTTTCCTCGGGTTCGGGGCTTAAAATAGTTATTATAACGCCTGCTCCCATTACCGCAGCCATAAACAGGTATGTGTTCCGCCAACCGATATGATCGGAAAGTATTAGCGCCAATGCGCCCGACACAAGCGCCGCAATGCGGTAGCCCATAACAAATACCGCCGCCCCTGCTCCTCTCTCCTTTTCATGCAAAACATCGGTACGGTAGGCGTCTATAACTATGTCCTGTGAGGCCGAGGAAAAAGCAACGGCAAGAGCAAGCGCCGCCAATAGAATCGGCGACTGTTGAGGTGAACTAAAGGCCATGAAAGAAATGCCTGCTGCGAGACTTAGTTGAGTAAGCGCAATCCAGCCGCGGCGTCTTCCAAGCCATGGAGGAACAAACCTGTCCATAACCGGAGACCAAATAAATTTGAGCGTGTACGGCAATCCTACCAGGGCAAATACCCCGATGGTCCTCAGATCCACTCCTGCCACCGTCATCCATGCCTGCAAGGTGCCGCCGGTCAGGGCCAACGGCAGGCCCGAAGAAAAGCCTAACAGGGTGATAACCGCAATGCGTCTGCTTTTAAAGACCTGAACATAGGGTGCAATATTAGATTTCATTTTTATTTTTCTCTTTGGCCGATATTATACCTAAAAGAGGCGTTCGCCACACAGTCATTCTTCGATTTCTCCGTGGGTCAAGAATCGCTCAATTTGGGTATTATATTTTTCGGGTAATTGAATAAGTAGGCGGGTTAAGGCAATAATAAAAGTATGAAATCTTCGGGATTGTCATTTAACCCGTTTAAAGGACTGAAAGAAACTCTCGACAATCGTCGGATTATCCTCAATGAAACAAAGCTTAAAGATACAAAAACCAAAGATACAAAGACCGATGAAGAGATATTCTCTGAAGCCATGTCTGACGTCAGGGAGATCAGGGAGTTTAGGGAAATTCCCCTTACAGGACGACCACGCACAAAACACATTCCGGTCATGAAAGATGATACAATGGAGGTCCTGACCCAAATAATCAAAGGTCAAAGGAGGATCACCTTATCCGATACCCCGGAATACATCGAATGGGTACATCCACATATCAGGAAGGACGTAGCCGGAAGGCTGCATCAGGGAAACTTTTCCGTGCAGGATTATATTGACCTTCACGGCATGACGCTTGTTGAGGCTGAAGAGGCATTGTTTTTGTTTTTTCAGGAGGCTGTTAAAAAACGACTGTTCTGCGTTAAAGTAATACACGGGAGGGGTCTGAGATCTCCTAAAGGCCCGGTCCTCAAAGAAGCGGTTATTAAATGGCTGCACGGTCAGTTCAGTAAATGGGTGCTTGCCTATTCTTCCGCCAAAGCCCGTGACGGAGGCCTGGGAGCGACATATATAATACTGAGGTCAAAGTAATGGAAATGAGCAGCTCTATTAGAGTCAAGATCTACTATGAAGACACTGATGCAGCCGGTGTTGTTTACTATGCCAACTACCTTAAATATATGGAGCGGGCGAGGACCGAGTTTCTTCTGGAGAAAGGGATAGATGTGGCAGAATACCATAATAAAGGGTGTATGTTTGCCGTTGTAGATGTGGATATTCACTACAAACGATCTGCAAAACTCGGAGAGACTATTGAAGTGACAACGGATATTATCGATATAACTCATGTAACGATTTCCATTAAACACAGGATCGTAAGGGATGACACTTTGTTGGTTGAAGCAAACGTCAGGCTGGCCTGTATCGGTCCGAATGGAAAGCCCAGACGCATACCGGACGAGATAAAGCACATAGCTCATTAAGAATGATTAATTCTTAGGATACCCGGTCTTCAATTCTTATCAAATGGTTAACCCGAAATCTGAAATAAATTCATTTTTCGATACAATAGTGTACTTATATAGATGTATTACCAAAATTTTTTTATGCAATTACCATGAAATATCTTTTTAAATAAGAGCATCGAGTTAAAAAAATTTATTTCGGACATCCGTAGTTTTGGATTAACAGGGCGTATCCGACCGCCTATTGCCAAAACCACATCAAATCTATTATTATTAATATACTCTATTTTCAGGAGGTTTAAGTTGAAAGAAGGAATTCATCCACAGTATAAAGAGACCACCGTTCAATGCGCCTGCGGTGAGACCTTTACAACAAAATCAACAAGTCAAAAAATACAGGTTGATATCTGCTCAAAATGCCACCCATTTTATACCGGAAAGCAGAAGATTCTTGATGCCGAAGGCAGGGTGGAAAAGTTCAAGAAAAAGTACGCAAAGGCCGCTGCTGCGGCAGCAGCACAAACCAAGAAGTAACTGTTTTGATCGATATAAGTCGTTAGTCGGTTCTTTTTGACTAACGGCTTTTTTTTCGGCGACAAAACAAAGTGTTTCAATTTGCTGAAAGGTGACATGAAAAACGTTGGCGGACAGGCGGTTATAGAAGGCGTCATGATGAAGGGCAGAAAGGGCTGGACCGTGGCGGTCAGAGGTCCTAACGGAGATATCCATGTCAGGAGCGAGCCCTTGTCTGAATTGCCTTTAATTTTCAGGCTGCCGATAATGAGAGGGTTCATCTCATTGTTCCATGCCATGATCATCGGCATCAAAGCAATAGAGTTTTCCGCGAACAAGGCATATGAGGAAGAAGAAGGCGAACAATTAAGCCCCGCTTCCATAGGGCTTACAATCGTGCTCTCAATTCTGCTTGGTATAGGACTTTTTATTCTGTTGCCGTTATATGCCACAAAGCTGATCGGGAATATCTTCCCTCCCGTCTCGACCAGTTCATTTTTATTCAATTTTGTTGACGGCATTATCAGGGTTTTCCTGTTTATACTCTATATTGTCGGGATAGGCATGTGGAAGGAGATGAGGCGGATATTTGAATACCATGGCGCGGAACACAAGGTAATCCATGCTTATGAGAACGGAAAGGATCTTTTGGCGCCGATTATTAAAGAATACAGTCCCCTGCACCCGCGCTGCGGCACAAGCTTTCTCCTTATCGTAATGATTATAAGCATATTCACCTTTTCCTTTATTCCCCAGGCCTGGCCGTTTCTTTACAAATTCCTTTCACGGCTGATCTTTATCCCTTTGATAGCCGGAATCTCATATGAAATCCTGAAACTCTCCGCAAAAATGGAACATAATTTTATTATGCATTTATTAATCCAACCCGGCCTGCTCCTGCAGAGGCTCACCACAAGAGAGCCTGACGAATCCCAGATAGAGGTCGCGGTAAAAGCGCTGCAGGAAGTCCTTAAGTTTGAGGATGCCAATGCTTGAAAAGTTAAAAACTATAGAAGCAAAATACGATGAGCTGACACAACTGCTGATGGACCCCGCAGTCCAGTCAAAACATATCGAACTTCAGAAATACGCTAAAGAACAAGCCGATCTTCAGCCATTGGTTAAAAAGATCAGGGAATACGACAAACTAATATCCGGCATCGAAGACGCCGAAGAACTGTTAAAGGGCGGAGATGAAGAGATTCGTGAACTGGCTCAGGCCGAGCTTGATGAACTGAAAGCGAAGAAACCCGTCATCGAGGAAGAACTGAAGGTCATGCTCCTGCCCGTAGACCCGCGTGATGAAAAAAACGTGTTTGTTGAAATAAGGGCCGGCACGGGAGGCGAGGAGGCGGCCCTCTTTGCTTCAAACCTTTTGAGGATGTACATGAAATACGCAGAGCTGAGGAAGTGGAAGGTTGAAACAATCGACTTGAATTCAACCGGCCTCGGCGGGATCAAGGAAGTTATCATATCCATACAGGGCAAGAATGCTTACAGCAGACTCAAATATGAAAGCGGCGTGCATAGAGTGCAAAGGGTCCCGGTAACCGAGGCATCCGGAAGGATCCATACCTCGGCTGCAACAGTAGCGGTGCTGCCGGAAGCGGAAGACGTCGATGTAAAAGTTGAGGAAAAAGACCTGAGAATAGATACATTCTGTTCTTCCGGTCCCGGAGGCCAGGGGGTCAATACTACATATTCGGCAGTAAGGATCGTCCATATCCCGACAGGCCTCGTTGTTCAGTGTCAGGATGAACGGTCACAGATAAAAAACAGAGAAAAGGCGATGAAAGTCCTCCGTTCGCGCCTGTACGAGTTAGAAATGGAAAGACAGGAAAAAGAGCGGGCTTCTGATAGGAAGTCTCAGGTGGGAACAGGTGACAGAAGTGAAAAGATAAGGACTTACAATTTCCCGCAAAACCGCGTCTCCGACCACAGGATCGGACTTACCCTCCATAAACTCGACCGGGTGCTTGAGGGAGATATAGATGAAATTATAGAAAGTCTCATCGCCCATTATCAGTCAGAAAGGCTCAAGGATCTATAGATAGATTCACGCATTTTATGCTTGTAAAGCATACTCTAATATAGTAATATATAAAAGTTTTTAAGGCCATTGATATGGTCTATTTTTTGATACAAGAAAGGAAGAAACATGATTTTTAGGAATAAGACCGCTGTTGCGGCAATCGTACTTATGTTTATCCTGTCAGTTGCAGGATATTCTTTTGCCGGTGAAAAGGCTGAAGAAGCGGCCCTCGGTAAAGATGAGGCGGCAGTTCTGTTAAAAGACCTGGCTCCTGACCTCAAAATTCTGGAAGTCCGCCCCAGCCCTGTGAAAGAATTATGGGAAATTGCGGTTCAGTCCGGTGAACGGAAAGGGTTGCTATATCTTGATTCATCAAAAAAATATTTCATTCAGGGCGCTATCGTAGACCTGAAGACCAAAGCAAATCTGACACAGGACAGGATGAGCGAACTCAACAAGGTCGATACGGCAACGATACCGCTCGACGACGCCCTTGTGATGGGTGACAAGGAGGCTAAATACAAGGTTATAGTCTTCGATGACCCGGACTGACCATACTGTGAAAAACTTCATCAGGAGATGAAGAAGGTCGTTGCAAAGAGACAGGACATCGTTTTTTTTATAAAGATGTTCCCCTTGCCGATGCACAAAGGCGCATATGAAAAGGCAAAGGCTATTGTCTGTGAAAAATCCCTTGCTTTGCTTGATGACGCCTTTGCAAAGAAAACTTTACCGACGGCAAAGTGTGACTCAACTGCCGTTGATGACAACCTTAAGCTTGTCGAAAAACTCGGGATAAGAGGAACGCCCGCGATAATCATGTCTAACGGAATTGTCATCCCGGGTTTTAAAGACGCCGATTCCCTGATAGAGTTGATTGAAAAGTCGGCTAAATAATCTAAGCTAATAAAATAATAAAAAAAGGCAGGGTTTTGATAACCCTGCCTTTTTTATTAGAACTGCCTTAGAAACCGCAGGTCGTTCTCGTAGAAGAGGCGGATGTCGTCGATTGAGTATTTCAGCATGGTGATCCTCTCGACTCCCATACCGAAGGCGAAACCTGTGTAAACTTCAGGGTCATATCCGACGAATTCAAAGACCCTCGGGTTTATCATTCCCGCGCCCAGTATCTCAAGCCATCCCGTGTTTTTGCAGACCCTGCAGCCTTTGCCCGCACAGAAGATGCAGCCAATGTCGACTTCGGCGCTCGGCTCGGTGAACGGGAAAAAACTCGGTCTGAATCTCACGGGTGTATCCGGACCGAAAATGCCGTGGATAAACAATTGAAGTACTCCCTTAAGGTCGCTGAAGGCGATACCGTTATCAACCATGAATCCCTCAACCTGATGGAACATCGGAGTATGGGACACGTCCGCATCGCACCGGTAGACCTTTCCGGGCGCAATGATCCTCAACGGAGGCTTCCGCTTTTCCATGACCCTTATCTGGACCGGCGAGGTGTGCGTTCTCATGACAACGTCTTCAGAAATATAGAAGGTATCCTGCATGTCTCTTGCAGGATGGTTCCTGGGCATATTAAGCGCTTCGAAATTATAGTAATCGAGTTCAACTTCCGGGCCTTCCTCGATCTCGAACCCCATCGAAACAAAGGTTGCCGTTATCTCGGAAAGGACTCTGCTG